>NZ_JBHVPD010000060.1:0-66035 GCF_042887525.1 Kitasatospora sp. NPDC057936 | reverse complement strand
GGTGCGGGTCGCCGACTTCGACGGGGACGGCAAGGCCGACTACTGGGTGATCAACCCCGACGGTTCGGTCAACGTGTGGCTCAACCACGGGGGCGACACGGGCGGCGGCTGGCAGCCCCTCGGCCGCGTCGCGACCGGCCTGACCACGAACCAGAACTCCGTCTACTTCACGGACTTCACGGGCGACGGCAAGGCCGACTACCTCTGGAACCCCGGTGACGGCAGCACCCGCGGGTTCGCCAACAAGGGCGGCGACCCGGCCGGTCCGAACGGCTGGGCGGACCTCGGCAAGATCGCCAGCGGCGCCTGACCCCGACCCGCCCGGATCCCAGGCGCCTGACTGCGATGCGCCTGACCCCGGCAAGGGGTGACGGCCGGCCCGGCCCGGCCGACACCCCGGTCGCCCCACGGCCGGCCGCTCCCCCCGCCGCACGGCGCGCGGAGCGGCCGGCCCACCTCGTGCACCACGTACCCCACGGCCGGCCAGCGCGCCGGCCCCTTTCGAAGGCCGTACTCCCTGCCATGAAACCTCGCGTTCCCCGGGCACTGGCGGCGCTCCTCGCCGTGACCGGCGTCGGCCTCGGCCTGGCCCCGACCACCGCCCAGGCCGCCACCCGGCCCTCACCTCCACTGATCAAGGTCATGCCGCTCGGCGACTCCATAACCTGGGGGGCCAGCAGCCGCAGCGGTGACGGCTACCGCGCGCCGCTGATGGACCTGACCGCACGCCAGTCCCCTTACACCATCGACATGGTGGGCTCGAACTCGTCCGGCACCCAGGTGGACCCGGACAACGAGGGCCACAGCGGCTACAAGATCCGGCAGATCCGCGCCGGCATCGACCAGTGGCTGACCGCGGCCGACCCGGACGTCGTCCTGCTGCACCTGGGGATCAACGACGTCAAGTTCGACAAGACCGACCCGGTCACGGCCGCCACCGCGCTGTCCGAGCTCGTCGACCGCATCTACACCGACAAGCCGCGGGTGACCGTCGTCATCCAGGGCCTGCTCACCGCCACGCCCGGGCTCGAACAGCAGACCGCCGAGTTCAACCGCACGATCGCCGCCCTGGAGGCCGACCGGCAGCGGGCCGGCCGGCACGTGCGCTACGTGGACCCGGCCGACCTCGACGCCGCCCACGACCTGCCCGACCAGCTGCACCCCAACGACGACGGCTACCGCAAGATGGCCCAGGTCTTCCACACCGCCCTCGACCGCGTCGTCGCCGACGGCTGGGCGCCGCGCCCCGCCGTCCCGCGCGCCGGCACCGAGGCCGGGGACAGCGGCCGGGTGCGCTGGGCCGACTTCGACGGCGACGGCAAGCCCGACTACGTCACCATCGAGGACGACGGTTCGGTCAACGTGTGGCTCAACCACGGCGGCGACCCGGCCGGTTCCGGCGGCTGGCAGTCCCTCGGCCGGGTCGCCACGGGTGTCACGACCGACCGCAGCCGGGTCCGGCTGGCCGACTTCGACGGGGACGGCAAGGCCGACTACTGGGTGATCAACCCCGACGGTTCGGTCAACGTGTGGCTCAACCGCGGCGGCGACCCGGCCGGTTCCGGCGGCTGGCAGGCGATCGGCAAGGTGGCCACCGGCCTGACCACCGACCAGGACCAGGTGCGCTTCGCCGACTTCGACGGCGACGGCAAGGCCGACTACTGGCTGATCAAGCCCGACGGCTCCGTCACCGTCTTCCTCAACCGCGGCGGCGACCCGGCCGGTTCCGGCGGCTGGTACGGCCTCGGCCAGGTGGCCACGGGTGTCACGACCGACCGCAGCCGGGTCCGGCTGGCCGACTTCGACGGGGACGGCAAGGCCGACTACCACGTCATCAACCCGGACGGCTCCGTCTCCACGTGGCTCAACCGGGGCGGCGACGGCCACGGCGGCTGGCAGTACATCGGCCGGACCGCAACCGGCGTGACCACCGATCACACCAGCGTCCAGCTCGTCGACTTCACCGGCGACACCCACGCCGACTACCTCAGGACCGACCCGGCGGGCCACGTCACCGCCTACGCCAACAACGGCGGCGACCCGAGCGGCCCGGACGGCTGGACCGGCCTCGGCCAGATCGCCGGCGGGGCCTGACCAGCGGGGCCTGACCGACGGGGCCTGAGCAGCGGGACGTGACCAGGGGGTGGTGGCAGATGCCGCCGCCCCCTTCCTCTTGGCCGGAGGCTGGCTCCCCGGCGTGGGAAGCGGCTGCGGACGGCCCGGGCGGCGTCCGTGCCGTCGAGGAGGGTGGGCAGCGGGGCGGTGAGGGTCTCGACGTCCTCTGCCGTCAGGCGGGCGCCCGTCTCGCCGGTGAGGCGGGAGGTAGCCTCGCCCGGCCGGGCGGCCAGGGCGCGGCCGGCGTCCGTGAGGTGGATCAGGACGGCGCGCTCGTCCTGCTCGTGCGGGACGCGGCCGACGAGGTCGCGCCGGACCAGGGCGTCGACGAGTCGGCTGGGGCTGCCCTGTTCGCGGACCAGCAGGCGGCCCGGGGCGGCCAGGGCGACCGGCCGGGGGATGGCGAGCGGGATCCGGTAGAAGGGCGGCCGGGCCGGTCGGGGCGTGCGGGACGGCGCCGGGTGGTGCCGGCCGGGGTTCGGCAGTCGGGTCGTCGGCGGTGGTGGTCACGCCGTCCGGGGCGTCGGGGAGGCAGGGAGGCGGCGCCGCGGGCGGCGCCGGGCGGGATCCGGTAGCCGGGGTCCGCGGTGGTTCCCGGCGGCGACGGGACGTACGGCGCCCGGCCGGGCCACTATGGGAGGGGGCCGGTCGGCCGAATGGGGTAATCGTGATGGGCGTGGCACGGCAGGCGTCCCCCGAGGACGCGGGGACGGCGGCGGAGCCGGGCCTGGAGGCCGTCGGGCAGGTCCTGCGGTCGGCGCCGGAGCGGCTCGGCGCGCACCTCGGCGGGGTCTACCTGCTGTCGGAGGACCGGCAGGTGCTCGAACTGGCCATGACGCTGGGGGCCGTCCGGCAGTTCACCAGGCCGTGGCAGCACATCGGCATGACCGCGCCGATCCCGGTGGTCGACGCGGTGCGCGGCGGCCGGACGGTGTGGGTGGCCGGCGCGGAGGAGCTGGCGCGCCGGTACCCGAGGGTCGCGGTCGCGATGCCGTACGCGTTCTGCCTGGCCGCCGCGCCGCTCGTCGCGCGCGGGACGACGTACGGGGCCCTGTTCGTGCTGTGGCCCGCCGCGCACGCCCCCGAGCTGTCGCCCTGGGAGCGCGGCGCGCTCGACGCGCTCGCCGGACGCCTGGCCCAGGTAGTGGCGGAGGCCGCCGACGCCGGGCGGCCGGTCCGTCCGGGCCCGCGCCCGGCGGTGGCGGAGCGGCGTCCGGTCGAGCCGGTCGCGGCGATGGCGGCGCGGCTCCCGGAGGGCCTCTGCGCGCTGGACCTGGACGGCCGGCTGGCCGCCGTCACCCCGGCCGCCGCCGAGCTGCTCGGGGAGCCGGCCGAGCGGCTGCTGGGCCTGCGGCCGTGGGCGGTGCTGCCGTGGCTGCGCGATCCGGTGTACGAGTACCACTGCCGGGCGGCGGTGATCAGCGGGCAGTCTGCGGCGTTCGTCGCCGTCCGGCCGCCGGACCGCCGGCTGTCGTTCGAGCTGTTCCCGGACCCGACCGGCCTCACCGTCCGGATCGCCCCGGTCGCCCCCGTCGCCCCGCTCACCGCCGTCGCCGGCACCCGCCGGGAGCGGCCCGCGGGCACGGCGGCCGACCGGGCGGTGCAGGCCCGGCCCGGCGCGCTGTACCACCTGCTCCACCTGGCCAGCGCGCTGACCGAGGCGATCAGCGTGCAGGACGTCGTGGCCATGGTCGCCGAGCAGATCGTGCCGGCCTTCGGCGGCCGGGCGGTGGCGGTGCTGCTGGCCGAGGGCGGCCGGCTGCGCATCGCGGGCCACCGCGGTTACCCGCCCGGCCTGGTCGACCAGTTCGACGGCACCCCGCTGACCGAGCCGACGCCCGGCGTCCGGGCCTCCACCCACGCCGTGCCGGCCTACTTCGAGAGCCGCGCGGAGCTGGAGCGGCTCTACCCGGGCCGCCACGAGACGCAGGACGGGATGGCCGCGTGGGCCTACCTGCCGCTGGTGACCTCGCGCCGGCTGATCGGCACCTGCGTGCTCGCCTTCGCCGAGCCGCACCGCTTCGACCTGGAGGAGCGGGCCGTCCTCACCTCCCTCGGCGGGCTGATCGCCCAGGCGCTGGACCGCGCCCGGCTGTACGACACCAAGCTCGGCCTGGCCCACGGCCTCCAGGAGAGCCTGCTGCCCCGGGCACTGCCCGCCGTGCCGGGCCTGGACGTCCGCGCCCGCTACCTGCCCGCCACCGAGGGCATGGACGTCGGCGGCGACTTCTACGACCTCCTGCGGGTCGGGCCGGACGACGTCGCCGTCGTCATCGGCGACGTCCAGGGCCACAACGTCAACGCCGCCGCGCTCATGGGCCAGGTCCGCACCGCCGTGCGCGCCTTCGCGTCCGCCGACGCCGACCCGGGCACCGTGCTGTGCCGCACCAACCGCCTGCTGGCTGACCTGGACACGGCGCTGCTGGCCAGCTGCGCCTACCTGCGCGTCGACCTCGCCCGGCGCGAGGCCCGGCTGGCCGACGCCGGGCACCCGGCGCCGCTGCTGTACGGGCCGGACGGCCGGGCGGAGGTGCTGGAGCCGGACGTCGGGATGGTGCTGAACGTCGACCCGGCCGCCGAGTACCCGCAGATTTCCGTCCCCCTGCCGGTCGGCACCACGCTCGTCCTGTACACCGACGGCCTGGTCGACACCCCCGGGGCCGATCCCGACCGGGCGCTGGCCGGCCTCGTCGCGACGCTGGCCCGGCGCGGCGCAGAGCCGCTCGACCGGCTGGCCGACGCGCTGATCGACCGGGCCGGGCACGGAGAGCACCGCACCGACGACGTGGCGCTGCTGCTGGTCCGGTCCGTCCCGCGCTGAGCCCGTGCGCCGGCCCGCACGACGTTCCCGTCCGACGTTTCCGCCCGCGCCCGGGGCGGGATCATGGGGGTATGGCCGCGGACCAGGGCCCCACGCCCCGGCTGCCCCCGGGCCGACCGGGTGGCCGCCGGGAGCGGCGACACCCGAATCCGGTACCGCGGGAACCTCCGGCGCGGCGCCCGCGGTCGGTGCTGGGGATCCGCAGCGTCGCCGGCCAGATGTTCGTCCTCCAGGTGCTGATCGTCCTGCTGCTCGTGGTGGTGGCCGTCGTGGCGCTGCTGGTGCAGTCCCGCAGCGACCGGTTCGACGCGGCCCGTGACCGCTCGCTCGCCGCCGCCGAGAGCTTCGCCCACGGTCCGGGCCTGGTGGCGACGATGGAGGGGCCGAATCCCAGCGCCGTCCTCCAGCCGCTGACCGAGGCGGCCCGCAAGGCGGCCATGGTCGACTTCATCGTGGTCACCGACCGCAACGGCATCCGCTACACCCACCCCGAGCCGCAGCTGATCGGCAAGAAGTTCGTCGGCACCATCGGTCCTTCGCTGGAGGGCAAGGTCACCGTCGAGCAGGTGCACGGGCCGCTCGGCCAGGAGTACCAGGTCGTCGTGCCGGTCGAGGACTCCGGCGGCGCCGTCGTCGGGATCGTGTCCTCCGGGATGAAGGTCGCCAACGTCAGCAGCGCGATCGACCGCCAGCTGCCGGTCGTCCTCGGGGCCGGCGCCGTCGCGCTCGGCGTCGCCACGGGCGGGACGGCGCTGGTGGGGCGGCGGCTCCTGCGCCAGACCCACGGCCTGGGGCCGGAGGAGATGACGCGGATGTACGAGCACCACGACGCCGTGCTGCACGCGGTGCGCGAGGGCGTGGTGATCGTCAGCGGGGACGGCCGGATCCTGCTCGCCAACGACGAGGCGCGGCGGCTGCTCGACCTGCCCGCCGACGCGGAGGGGCGCGCCGTCACGGACCTCGGCCTCGCCGCGCGCACCGCCGAACTGCTGGTGTCCGGCCGCGAGGTGAGCGACGAGGTGCTCCCCGTCGGCGAGCGCCTGCTGGCCGTCAACACCCGGCCCACCGACAGCGGGGACGGCCCGGCCGGCAGCGTCACCACGCTGCGCGACTCCACCGAGCTGCGCGCCCTCGCGGGGCGGGCCGAGACCGCCCGCGGCCGGCTGCGGATGCTCTACGACGCGAGCGTCGCCATCGGCACGACGCTGGACGTGCGGCGCACCGCGGACGAACTCGCGGGGATGGCCGTCCGGGAGTTCTGCGATTTCGCGACCGTCGACCTCGCCGAGGCGGTCCTGAGCGGTGAGGAGCCGCGGACGCCGGCCGTCGGCGAGCCGGTCGAGCTGCGGCGGGTCTCGGTCGACGGGATCAGGGACGACTCGCCGCTGTACCCGCGGGGGGAGCTGGTCCGGTGGGCCGGGAGCACCCCGCAGGCGGAGGGTTTCGTCGGCGGGCGCTCCACGCTGGTGCCCGAGCTGGCGGCCGACGCGGGGTGGCGGCGGCAGGACACCGAACGCACCCAGGCGGTGCTGGAGTTCGGCCTGGGCTCGCTGATCGCGGTGCCGCTGACGGCGCGGGGCGTGCTGATGGGCGTCGCGTGCTTCTGGCGCGGCCGGGAGCGGGGTCCGTTCGAGGAGGACGACCTGTCGCTGGCCGAGGAGCTGACCGCCCGGGCCGCCGTGTCGGTCGACAACGCCCGCCGTTTCACGCGCGAGCACACGATGGCCGTCACGCTCCAGCACAGCCTGCTGCCGCGGGCCCTGCCCGAGCAGAGCGCCGTCGACGTCGCCCACCGCTACCTGCCGGCCCAGGCGGGGGTCGGCGGGGACTGGTTCGACGTGATCCCGCTGCCGGGCGCCCGGGTCGCGCTGGTCGTCGGCGACGTGGTCGGCCACGGCCTGCACGCCGCCGCGACCATGGGCCGGCTGCGCACCGCCGTCCAGAACTTCTCCACCCTCGACCTGCCGCCGGACGAACTCCTCGGGCACCTGGACGAGCTGGTCACCCACATCGACCAGGAGACGGCGGATTCCGACGGGGAGCACGCGATCACCGGCGCGACGTGCCTCTACTGCATCTACGACCCGACGACCGGGATCTGCGCCCTGGCCCGGGCCGGGCACCCGCCGCCCGCGCTCGTCCACCCGGACGGGACCGTGGAGCTGCCGGTGCTGCCGGCCGGTCCGCCGCTCGGTCTGGGCGGAATGCCGTTCGAGGCCGCGGAGTTGCGGCTGGCCGAGGGCAGCAGCCTGGTGCTCTACACCGACGGCCTCATCGAGGACCGCACCCGCGACGTCGGGGTCGGCCTGGACCTCCTCACCGAGACCCTCGGCCGTCCGGGCCGCTCGCCCCAGGAGGTCTGCACCGCCGTGCTCGACGTCCTGCTGCCCGCGCGGCAGAGCGACGACATCGCGCTCCTCGTCGCCCGCACCCGGGTGCTGGCTCCGGAGCGGATCGCCGGGTGGGAGGTCAGCGCCGAGTTCGAGGCGGTGGCGGAGGTCCGCGCCGAGGCCGTCCGGCGGCTCGGCGACTGGGGCCTGGACGAGGCCGGGTTCGTCACCGAGCTGGTGCTCAGCGAGCTGGTGACGAACGCCATCCGCTACGGGACCGGACCGATCCGGGTGCGGCTGCTGTACGACCGCACGCTGATCTGCGAGGTCTCCGACACCGGCAGCACCTCCCCGCACCTGCGCTACGCGGCCGACGAGGACGAGGGTGGGCGCGGCCTGTACCTGGTGGCCCGGCTCACGGACCGCTGGGGCGTGCGCTACACCGCCGAGGGCAAGATCATCTGGGCCGAGCAGTTCCTGCAATCCGATCGCCAAGGCCAGGAAAAGCCCTGGTAAAGTTCGTGGCCGTGCCGCGGCGGAGGAGCCGTGGCGAGGCGCGAACGGGGGGATCGCAGCCCATGGCTGACGAGATGGTCCGGCTGGCTCAGAGGTTCGTCAACACGACCTACAACAACGGTGCCACGCTTGGGATTTCGAAGCTGGACGAGGACGGCCGCACCGGCTGGACGGTGATGTACGCGCTGACCCGCGCGCTCCAGTACGAGATGGGCATCACCTCCCTCTCGAACTCCTTCGGCCCGACCACGCTGTCGACGCTGCAGGCCAAGTACCCGAAGCTGGACGAGACGACCGTCCCGTCCGCGAACTTCTGCCGGATCCTGCAGGCCGCCCTGTACTGCAAGGGCTACGACGGCGGCGAGATCGACGGCACGTACAACGGCCGGGTCAGGGCGGCGGTCGCCAAGCTCAAGCTCCACATGGGCCTCGACGGGGTGTTCCCTGGCAGCTCGCTCGAACCCAAGGTCGTCAAGGGCCTGCTCACCATGGACGCGTACGTCACCGTCGGCGACGGGACGGACGGCATCCGGGCCATCCAGCGCTGGCTGAACGGCCGTTACGTCAACCGCAGGGACTTCTTCGTGATCCCCTGCGACGGGCACCACTCGCGGGACGTCGCCAAGTCGATGCTCTTCGCGATCCAGTACGAGATCGGCATGGCCGACGGCACCGCCAACGGCGCGTTCGGGCCCGGCACCCAGGCGGGGCTCAAGAGCCACACCGTCTCGGCCGGCGCCACCGGCACCTGGCCGATGCTGTTCACGGCGGCGATGGTCCTCAACCGGCGGGACGTCGCGTTCGGCGACTTCACGGCCGCCGTGAAGAGCGGGGTCGAGGCGTTCCAGTCCTTCGTCAAGCTGCCGGTCACCGGCGTCGGCGACTTCCAGACCTGGGCCTCGCTGCTCGTCTCCTACGGCGACCAGAGCCGGCGCGGCAGCGCCTGCGACGGCGTCACCAAGATCACCCCGGCCCGCGCGCAGGCCCTCAAGGACGCCGGCTACCAGTACGTCGGCCGGTACCTGTCCAACCCGTCGACCACGAGCCTGCCGGAGAAGCAGATCCAGCCCGGCGAGCTGGACACCATCAGGCAGTACGGGCTGCGCTGCTTCCCGATCTACCAGACGTGGAGCCGGTCGGCCGACTACTTCAGCTACAACCAGGGCACCAGCGACGCGTTCCGCGCGATCGAGTGGGCGCGCTTCCACGGCTTCAAGGCCGGCACGACGATCTACTTCGCGGTCGACTACGACGCCATGGACGGCGAGGTCAGCAGCTATGTCATCCCGCACTTCCGCGGCGTGCACCACACCGTGAGCGAGAACTCGTCCTACCAGGTCGGCGTCTACGGGCCGCGCAACGTGTGCCAGCGGGTGGCCGACGCGGGCTTCGCCCGGACCAGCTTCGTCTCCGACATGTCCAGCGGCTTCTCCGGCAACCTCGGCTACCCGATGCCGAGCAACTGGGCGTTCGACCAGATCGCCACCGTCACGGTGGGCAGCGGCGCGTCGGCCATCGAGATCGACACCGACATCGCCTCCGGCCGGGACACCGGCCAGGGCGACTTCGACCCCGGCGCCGGCACCGTCGCCGGGCTCGACACCGACCTCGACAAGACCGCCTACCGCGACGCCATGCTGCGCGACGTGCAGGGCTACCTCACCTCGATCGGCGTGCCGGAGACCGGCGGCGACGGCTGGACGGACAAGGACTGGGCCACCCTCGGCGGCGTCTCCACCACCAAGGCCTTCGACCTCGTGCTCAGCGCCGACTGGCTGTTCACCGCGCTCGCCCGCGAGTTCAAGCTGCGCAAGGCGCTGATCCAGGCCCCCGTGCTGTGGGAGCTGCGCAAGCTCAACGCGCTCGACGTGGCCGCCGACGCCGCCGTCCGCAACGGCCTCAAGGACGACTGCAGCACCGGCTGGGGCCAGATCTTCGCCCGGATCGCCATCGAGGCCCGCAACCACTGCCTGAGCGAGGGCCTGATCAACGGGACGAAGCTCACCGAGGCCAACCTGCGGGAGGTCTGGGACAACCTCCAGGACCCGGCCTACAACATCCGCTCGGTCACCTACCTGACGATCTACAACTCCCGCCAGCTCGGCATCGCCCGGCCCGGACTGACCACCGGCCAGGCCGACACCCAGGCACTGCTCGCCCGCTACAACGGCCTCGGCGACGCGGCGCAGCAGTACGGCCGCGAGCTGATCGGGCTGTACAACGTGCTGGAGAACTACAACCTGCTGTCGCGCAGCAAGTGAGCCCGGGGCACGAGCACATGCGCACGTACTCGCCGGCCGCCGCCGCCCTGAACCTGCTGCTGGGGCTGCCCGCCGTCGTGCCGGTCTGGCTGCTCTGGTACTTCGCCGCCAACTGGCCGCTCGCCGCCCTGGGTTGGACCACGCGGGAGCCGACCGAGAACGACGGCGTCCTGCCGATGCTGCTGGTCCTGGTCCCGGTGGTGGGGGTGTTCACGCTGCTGTGGTGGCTCGCCAACCGGGCCGTGCGGCGGCGGACGGCCCCGGGCTCGGGCCGGGCGTACTGGCCGGTCAGCGCGCTGCTGCTGCTCGTGCCCACGCTCGTGCTGATCGTCGTTCTGTAGCAGACGGCGTACCGGAAGACGGAAGACATAGGGGGACACAAGGAAATGGAAGACGTGCAGATCGGATTCACGCGGCGGGCCGCGGTCAAGGGTGCCGCCGTCGTCGGCGCGGCCACGGCCCTGGGCGCGCTGCTCCCCGGCACCGCCTCGGCGGCGCCGTCGAAGGGGACGGCCGAGCCGGGCGTCCCGGCGAAGAAGCTCCCGACCAGTGCCAACGGCTGGACGATCGAGAAGGAGGCGAACCACGTCTCCACGGTCTGGACCCGCCCGGTGGCCGGCACGGGCCTCACCGTCGACATCCGGATCGGTGACGCGGAGGAGATCCTCGTCCACGTGATCCGGCGCTTCCACTACGAGGTGGAGGAGCTCCCGAGCGGCGACCTGCTCGGCTGGCAGGCGATCGGCGGCCTGCGCGCGGGCGCCGCGGAGTCGAACCTCGCCTCCGGCACCGCCGTGCGCATCCGCCCCGGCGCCTCGGCGAAGGGCGGGCTCTTCGCCCACCAGGAGCTGGTGCTGCGGGACATCCTCGCCGAGTGCGAGGGCGTCGTGCGCTGGGGCGGGGACGACGCCGAGGTGGACGAGTCGCTGTTCTACCTCGTCCCCGGCCCGGAGGACCGCCGGGTGCGGCAGTTGGCCGACCGCCTGCGCGGCTGGGGCGCCCGTCCCGGCGAGGGTGCGGGCACCCCGGTGGACGTGCTCGCCCCGGCCCGCCGCAGCGAGGCCGACCGGCTCGCCCGGGCGCAGCGCGCGTCCTGACGGTCCGTCAACGCGGCCCGGCCCGCCGTCGCGCAGGGGCGACGGCGGGCCGGGCGTCCGTGAGGGGTCACCAGAACTGCTGGTTGGTCCATCCGTTGCAGTCCCACAGCTGGACCTTCATCCCGTTGTGGTAGCCGCCGGATATGTCCGCGTCGAGGCACTTGTTGTTGTAGGCGCTCTTGATCGTGTAGCCGTCGATGATCCAGGTCTCGTTCGGGGCGGTCCAGGTGTGGCAGGGCTGGAGAAGCACCGGCATCCCGTTGTAGCTCCCGTGGCTGATGTCGGCGCTCATGCAGTAGTTGTTGCGGTCGTTGAAGATGTGGTCCTTCAGCGTGTACCAGAACTGGTTGCGCCAGCCGTTGCAGTCCCAGAGCTGGACCTTCATCCCCGGGACGTGGTCGCCGTTGGCGACGTCCCCGTCCATGCACTTGCCGTTGACGTAGAAGGGCGCGTGGTCGCGGTCCTCCTTCATCTGCTGGATCCAGTTGGAGAACGCGGCGACCCGGGTGTAGGTGCCGGGGTAGCCGGCCTGGTCGCAGCCGTTGTTGCCGCCGCCGGAGATGATCCCGATGACCCAGCCGTTGCGGATCAGCGGACCGCCGCTGTCGCCGTTGCAGGCGTCGTGCTTGGCGTCGCCGGCGCAGATCATCTGGCCGACCCGGTACATGCCGCCGTAGGGGCGGGTGCAGGCCGAGTCCGGCAGGATCGGGACCATCGACGAGCGGAGCCGCTCCCGGGGGTCGCCGTGGCTGTCGACGTTCTCCAGTGACCAGCCGAGGATCAGGCCCTGCCCGCTGAGGGTCTCGTCGGCCGGGATGTGCGCGAACGGGATCGTCGGCACGCCGACCATCGAGTTCTGCAGCGTCACCACGGCGACGTCGCCCTGGTGGATGTCGTACGTCTTCCAGGGACCGGTCTCCTGGTCGGGGTAGAACTGGGGGCTGATGTCGATCCGGGCGATGCGGTAGGCGGTGCCGCCCTGGAGGATGTTCGTCTGCCCCTGCACGACCGCGGAGTGGTCGATCTTGCTCTGGTACTCCCGGCCGCAGTGCCCGGCCGTCAGGACCTTGTCCGGCGCGATCAGGACGCCGCCGCAGCTGTAGCTGAAGAGCGGGTACTTGCTGGTGTCCTGGAAGTGGACCATCCACGGGTACTGCCCCGTCGTGGCCGGTCCGCCGCCGGTGACCGCCGTCGCGGGGGTCGCGATCCCGGCGAAGGCCAGCGTCAGCAGCATCGAGACGGCGACCACTGCTGCCCGGAGTGCCCTCCGTGCGAGGGAGTTCGGTGCTTTCGTCCTGGTGATCACCGGCAGTACCCCCCGGAGTACTCGGACGCCGGGAAGACCGGCGCCAGGGACTTGACCTTCACGCACTTGTGGTCGCTGTCGGCGTTCCACGCCACCCGGGAGATGTTCCCGGCGACCATGGCGCCGATCAGGTTGAACGGCGGCGGGGCGAACGCGAACATGGCCGCGGTGAAGCCCGCGTCGGAGGCCATGTGCGAGGTCTCGTTGCGGTTGAAGTACACCGTGCCGGTGATCCAGCCCCAGGTGTAGTGCGGGTCGGCCACGACCGGGAACGCGGCGCCGCGGGTGTCGACGTGCTGGGTGACGGTGTCACCGTCGACCGTATAACTGGTCGGCAGCGCACGGCCGTTGGCGTCGTACGCCCACGGCGCGCTGATCCGGCTGTCGGCCCGGCCGGTCGTCCGGTCGACCAGCAGGACGCCGCCGAGCGGATCGGCGACCAGCCGGCCGTCGAAGCCGTCGACGGTGAAGCTCACGTCGGTCGCGGCGCGCGCGGTGCGGAGCACGAAGACGTGCGAGACGGCGGTGGTGTCGGTGATGACGGCGCTGTCGGTGTCCGGCAGCGCGTCGGGCGACACCGCCACCTGCGAACGGACCTGCGAGGCCGCGCCCTTGGCGCCCTTCAGTGCGATCCGGGCGGGCGCCTGCGACTGCCCGGCCGCCCGTGACTGCTCGGCTGCCCGTGACTGCTCGGCCGCCGCCTCGGCCCTGGCCGAAGCGTGCCCGGTGGCGGGCAACAGGCCCTGGACGCGCCCGAGTTCGGCGAGCACCCGCTGCGTGGCCGGCGTCGCCGCGCCGGCCGGCTGGGCCAGCGCGAGGCCCGCGAGCCCGACCACGCCGGCGACACCCGCCGCCAGCGCGGACTTGATGCGTTTCACGATTCCCCCTGGTCTTCCTGGATCTCCTGGACTTCCTGGTCTTCCTGGTCCTCGGTGTGCGGTGCTGCCCCGGACGCCACGGGCACGGCGGGTGCCGCAGGTCTTGCGGGCCCGAGGGGTCCTTGGGATCCTTCGCGTACCGCCGGGTACCGGCATCCGGGCGGACACGAGTCTTGGCCCGGCGGGGTCGGCGGTCCATGGCGTAACCCCTGCGTTCGGCCTGCGTTCCCCGCGCCACGCCCTGGCATGGAACATGCCATAGTTGGCGGCGGCATCTCGGCGGGGGCGATGGGGGTTGTCGTGCGTTTCGGGGACATGGTGCGCGAATACCGGCTGCGCCTCGGGTGGACCCAGGAGGGCCTCGCCGAACGGTCGGGCGTCTCCACGCACGCGATCGGCATGCTGGAGGCGGGCCGGCGCAACCCCCGGCTGAAGTCGGTCGCCGCGCTCGCCGACGCGCTGGGGCTGGCAGACGGCGACCGGGCCGAACTGATCGCCGCGGCCCGGGCGGAGCCGGCCCGTGCGGAGCCGGCCGGGCCCCGGACGGACGCCGGCGCCAACGCCGGCGCCAACGCCGGCGCCAACGCCGGCGCCAACGCCGGTGCCGACGTCGAGACCGGCGCGCCACGCCCGGCAGCCGTCCGGGCTCCCGCTCAACTCCCGGCGGACCTAGCGGACTTCACCAGCCGCACGGCAGCACTGGAAGCCGTCCGGCACGCGCTCGGCCGCGACGGCACCGCCGGGCGGACCCCGGTGCTCGTGGTCACCGGCCCCGGCGGGATCGGCAAGACCAGCCTCGCCGTGCACGCCGCACACGCGCACCGGGACCGCTACCCCGACGGCCAGCTGTTCGCCAACCTGCGCGGCGCCGACCAGGCGCCCGTACCCGCCGCCGAGGTCGCCGCGCGCCTCCTGCGGGCGCTCGGCGTGAGCCCCACCGACGTCCCCCCGGTACTCGACGAACGCGCCGCCCTCTACCGGAGCCTGCTGACCGGCCGGCGCGTCCTGATCGTGCTCGACGACGTGCTCGACGGCGCCCAGATCCGGCCCGTGCTCCCGGCCAGCAGCGGCTGCGCGGTGCTGCTCACCAGCCGCAGCCGGCTGCCCGAACTCGACTGCGTGGAGCGGATCGAGCTCGCCGCGTTCACCGACACCGAGGCCAGGGACCTGCTCGGCCGCATCGCCGACCCCGCCGTGCTGTCCTCGGAACCGGACGCGACCACCGAACTGCTCGCCCACTGCGCCGGCCTGCCGCTCGCGCTGCGCATCACGGGCAGCCGGCTCGTCACCGAACCCGGCCGCACGGTGCGGATGCTGGCCGAGCGGCTCGCCGACGCGCGCGGACGGCTGGACGAACTCCGGGTCGGCGACCGCGCGGTGCGGGTCAGTTTCGAGGCCAGCTACGCCCACCTCGCCCCCGACCAGGCCGCCGCGTTCCGGCTGCTGGCCCTGGTGCCCGGCCGGTCGGTCGGGGTGCCGGCCGCCGCCGCGCTGCTGGACCGCGACCCGGCGCCCAGCGAACGGCTCCTCGCCGAACTGACCGCCCACCACCTGCTCCAGGCGCCCGAGTCCGGCCGCTACGGCTTCCACGACCTCATCCGGCTCTACGCCCAGGAGCGCGCCCGCAATGAGGACGCCCCGGCCGGGCGCCTCGCCGCCGAACGGCGCCTCGCGCTCTGGTACCTGCACGCCTCCCGCCGGGCCGGGATGCTCCTCGTGCCGCACGCCCGCCTCGCCCCCGCCGCACCGCCCCCGCCCGGCCTGCCGCAGCCGGACTTCGACGGCGCCGAGGCGGCCATGGCCTGGTACGAGACCGAACGCGCCAACCTCGTCGACCTCGTGCGGCACGCCGCCGGCCGGGACGACGACCCGCTGTGCTGGCAACTCGCCCACAGCCTCTGGCCGTTCTTCACCCTGCGCAAGTACTGGGGGGACTGGAACAACGCCACCGGGCTCGCCCTCGACCACGCCCGCCGCTCGGCGGACCGCACCGGCGAGGCCCTCATGCTCGTCCAGGCCGGCACCCTCGCCCACGCCCAGGGCGACTACCGCGAGGCCATCACCCGCTACCGGCACGCCGACGGCCTCCTCGGCGACGGCGACCCGGAGGCCACCGCCATGATCGAGGCCAACCTGGGCGTCAGCCACCGCCAGCTCCAGGACTACGAGACGGCCATCGGCCACCTCACCCGCGCCGCCGACGCCTTCCGCACCGCCGGCGACCGCTACGGCGAGGCCGTCTGCCTCCTCAACCTGATCCCCGCCTACCGTGTCCTCGGCCGGTCCGACCCCGCACTCGTCAACTGCCGCCTCGCGCTGGCCGCCTTCCAGGCGCTCGGCTCCCGCTACGGCGAGGGCCACGCCCTGCACGTCACCGCCCAAGTCCTCCAGGACACCGGCGACTTCGCGAGGGCCCTGGACCTGGCCGGGCAGGCCGTGGCGATCCGCGAGGACATCGGCGACCGCGACGGCACCGCGTCCGCGCTGGAACAGCTCGGCATCATCCGCCGGCACCTCGGCCAGGCCGCGGCCGCCGCCGAGGCGTGGCGCCGCAGCCTCGCCCTCTACGAGGAACTCGGCTCCCCGAAGGCCGAGAACGTCCGGCGGCTGCTGACGAAGGGCTGAGCGGGCGGTTCGTGCGGTGGGCGGGCGGGCCCGAGGGCGGGCCGGTGGGCCGGTGGGCGGACCGTCCGGGCCCGGTGCCCGGGCGGTCCGTCGCGTCCGTCGACCGGCCGCGTCCGCCGACCCGCCGTTCGCTAACCCGCCGCCGTCGTCTGGCGGACGGCGGCGGCCGGACCGCCGTGGCCCTCGGGCAGGGCCCGGAGGATCGCCTCCACGCTCTGCCGGGCGTCGCCGAACAGCATGCCGGTGTTCTCCCGGAAGAACAGCGGGTTCTGCACGCCGGCGTAGCCGGAGGCCATCGACCGCTTGAAGACGATCACCTGCTCCGCCTCCCACACCCGCAGCACGGGCATGCCGGCGATCGGGCTGGACGGATCGTCGGTGGCGGCCGGGTTGACGGTGTCGTTGGCGCCGATGACGAGGACGACCGAGGTCGCGGCGAGGTCGTCGTTGATCTCGTCCATCTCCAGGACGATGTCGTACGGCACCTTCGCCTCGGCCAGCAGGACGTTCATGTGCCCGGGCAGACGGCCCGCCACCGGGTGCACGCCGAACCGCACCCCGATCCCGCGCTCGCGCAGCCGCCGGGTCAGCTCCGCCACCGGGTGCTGCGCCTGGGCCACCGCCATGCCGTAGCCGGGCGTGATGACCACGGACCGGGCCGCGGCGAGCAGCCCGGCGGCCTCCTCCGCGCGGATCTCGCGGTGCTCGCCCTGCTCCTGCGCGGAGCCCGACGGAGCCTCGATGCCGAACCCGCCCGCGATGACCGACAGGAACGAGCGGTTCATGGCCTTGCACATGATGTACGACAGGTAGGCGCCGGAGGACCCGACCAGGGCCCCGGTGACGATCAGCAGGTCGTTGTCGAGCAGGAACCCGGCCGCCGCCGCTGCCCAGCCCGAGTAGCTGTTCAGCATGGAGACGACGACGGGCATGTCGCCGCCGCCGATCGAGGCGACGAGGTGCCAGCCCAGGGCGAGCGCCAGGACGGTGACCGCGATCATGAGGCCGAGACCCGGGCTGGCCGTGAACCAGGCCGTCAGCACCGCGAACGCGGCCAGCGCGCCCACGTTGAGCGCGTTCTTGCCCGGCAGCACCAGCGGGCGCGAGGCGATCCTGGCGGACAGCTTCAGGAAGGCCACGATCGAGCCGGTGAACGTGACCGCGCCGATGAACACGCCGATGAAGACCTCGGCGTGGTGGATGCCCAGCAGGTCCCCGGCCACCCGGGTCTGGGCGGACCCGTGGGACTCGACCTCCAGGTAGCCGTTCCAGCCGACCAGGACGGCGGCGAGGCCGACGAAGCTGTGCAGCACGGCGATGAGCTCGGGCATCTGCGTCATCTCGACCCGCCGCGCCCGCCACAGGCCCGCCGCCCCGCCGAGCACCATCGCGAGGACGATCAGCGCGACCGCGCCGGCGGAGACGTCCCGCGCCGCCAGCACGACGGTGGCGACCAGGGCGAGGGCCATGCCGGCGATGCCGTAGACGACGCCTGCCCGGGAGGTCCGGTGCTGGGACAGCCCGGCCAGGCTGAGGACGAACAGCAGCGCGGCGACCAGGTCCGCGGCGTGGGAGGCCGTCGTGGAAGTCATCGGACTCAACGCCTTTCGGAGGACGGCTGGGACGACGGGGACGACTGGGACGGCTGGGAGGTGGGGGAGATCGAGAACATCGACAGCATGCGGCGGGTGACGGCGAAGCCGCCGAAGACGTTCACGCTCGTCAGCAGGACCGCCACGAAGGACAGCGCCGTCACGAGCCGGCTCTCGTGCCCGATCTGGAGCAGGGCACCGATCACCACGATCCCGGAGATCGCGTTCGTCACCGACATCAGTGGGGTGTGCAGGGCGTGGTGGACCTTGCCGATGACGTAGTAGCCGATGACCACGGCAAGTGCGAACACCGTGAAGTTCCGGGCCAGTTGGGCCGGCGCGAAGGCGATCAGGAGGAAGGTCGCCAGCATCCCGAGGCCGATCAGCCCGAAGCGCAGCGGCGGGGTGAGCCGGGACGGCTTCGGGCCGATCTGCGCGGCAGCCGCTTGGCCGGTGGCAGCGGCGGTGGTGGCTGTGCCGACGGTGGCGGCCGACACGGCCACGGGCGGCGGCGGCCAGGTGACCTCGCCCGCCCGGACGACCGTCACCGCCCGCTGCACCACGTCGTCGAAGTCGACGGCCAGCCGCCCGTCCCCGCCCGGCGTCAGCAGCTTCAGCAGGTTCACCAGGTTGGTGCCGAACAGCTGCGAGGCCTGGGCGGGCAGCCGGGCCGTCAGGTCGGTGTAGCCGATGATGGTGACCCCGTTGTCGGTGACCACGGCGCGTCCGGGCACGGTGCCCTCGACGTTGCCGCCCTGCGCCGCGGCCATGTCGACGATGACGCTGCCCGGCCGCATCGCCGCCACGTCCTCGGCCGTGAGCAGCCGGGGCGCCGGCCTGCCGGGGATCAGCGCGGTCGTGACGACGATGTCCACGTCCCGCGCCTGCTCGTGGTAGAGCGCGGCGGCGGCCCGGTCGTACTCGGCCGACGTCGCCCTGGCGTAGCCGTCCGAGCCCGCCTCCTGGGCGACCTCCACGGCCAGGTACTCGCCGCCCAACGACCTAACCTGGTCGGCGACTTCGGGCCGCGGATCGGTCGCCCGGACGATCGCGCCGAGGCTGGACGCCGCACCGATCGCGGCCAGCCCGGCCACACCGGCGCCCGCCACCAGGACCTTGGCCGGCGGCACCTTGCCCGCGGCGGTGACCTGCCCGGTGAAGAACCGCCCGAACACGTGGGCCGCCTCGATCACCGCCCGGTACCCGGCGATGTTGGCCATCGAGCTGAGCACGTCCATCGACTGCGCCCGGGAGATCCGCGGGACCGCGTCCAGCGCCAGCGCGGTGACGCCGCGTGCCGACAGCGCCTTCAGCAGTTCGGGGCGCTGCGCCGGTGCGAGCAGGGCGACGAGGGTCGCGTCCTCACCCAACCGGGCGATCTCGTCGCCCGACGGCGGGTTGACCTTCAGGACGACCTCGGCCGCCCAGGCGTCGCCGATGCGCGCGCCGGCCTCGGCGTACGCCGCGTCGGTGAAGCCGGAGGCCGTCCCGGCCCCCGACTCGACGACGACCTCGTAGCCGAGCCCGAGCAACTGCCGCACCGTCGGTGGCGTCGCCGCGACGCGGGTCTCCCCGACGCTCGACTCGGCGACCACACCGACGCGCTGGGGTGGATGGTGGTGGACCGGCACCTGTGCAGACATGTCTGGTACCTCTCTTCGCCGGAGGCGCTGCGGACCGGAGCAACTGCGATCGAGGGGGAGTCGGGATCCCCGCCCGGTGGTCGCTGGAACGTACACCTACCCACCCTGCGGGCCCATGGAGCGAACCAGTGACGATCCTCACCCTCCGGAGCAGCGCGGCTCCGGGCGGTGGCGGTGGTGACAGGACGGTCGGCAGTGGACACGATGGGTGCCAACCGGAGACGGCGGGGGCTTCAGGATGGGAGGGGTACCGGTGTTCACGACTCGACCGACCTTGCAGGGGACGTTCGGGATGGTCTCGTCGACGCACTGGCTGGCGTCGGCGGCCGGCCAGGCGGTGCTGGAGGACGGCGGGAACGCGTTCGACGCGGCCGTGGCCGCCGCGTTCACGCTGCACGTCGTCGAACCGCACCTGAACGGGCCCGCGGGCGAGGTGCCGATCATCCTCGCGCCCGCGGACGGGCCGGTGCGGGTGCTGTGCGGGCAGGGGCCCGCGCCCGCCGGGGCGAGCATCGGGCACTACCGCTCGCTCGGCCTGTCCCTCGTCCCGGGGACGGGACCGCTGGCGGCCGCCGTGCCCGGGGCGTTCGACGCCTGGCTGCTCCTGCTGCGCGACCACGGCACCAAGCGGCTGGCGGAGGTCCTGCGGTTCGCCATCGGGTACGCCGAGCACGGGCACCCGGCGGTCGAGCGGATCGGGGCGACCGTCGAGACCGTCCGGGAGCTCTTCGAACGGGAGTGGACGAGCTCGGCGGAGCTCTACCTGCCCGGCGGGCACGCGCCGCGCCCCGGCGCGCTGCTCACCAACCCGCCGCTCGCCGCGACCTGGCGGCGCCTGGTCGCCGAGGCCGAGGCCGCCGGGAGCGGGCGCGAGGCGCAGATCGACGCGGCGCGCCGGGTCTGGCGGGAGGGCTTCATCGCCGAGGCACTGGCCGGCTTCGCGGCCCGTCCCGCGCTGGACACCTCCGGAGAGCGCCACGCGGGCACCCTGACCGGCGACGACCTCGCGGCCTTCGAAGCGCACTACGAGGAGCCGGTCACGCACACCTGGAACGGGTGGACGGTCGCCAAGCCGGGACCGTGGAGCCAGGGCCCGGTGTTCCTCCAGCAACTCGCCCTGCTGCCGGACGACTTCGGGACGCTGGACGGGGCCGAGTACGTCCACACACTCGTGGAGGGCACCAAGCTCGCCATGGCCGACCGCGAGGCCTGGTACGGCGACGCGTTCGGCGACGCCGCCGAGGTGCCGCTCAAGGCGCTCCTGTCGCCCGGGTACAACGACGACCGCCGTGCCCTGATCGGCGGCCGGGCGTCCTACGACCTGCGGCCCGGCAGCCCCGAGGGCCGTGCGCCCAGGCTCGCCGAGTACGCCCCCGCCGAGGCGGCGCCCGGCTCCGGCGAGCCCACCGTCGCCAGGGACGGCGGCACCCGCGGCGACACCTGCCACGTGGACGTCGTGGACCGCTGGGGCAACCTCGTCTCCGCCACCCCGAGCGGCGGCTGGCTCCAGTCCAACCCCGTCGTCCCGGGACTCGGCTTCCCGCTCGGCACCCGCCTCCAGATGGCCGCCCTCACCCCCGGACTGCCCAACTCCCTCACCCCCGGCCGCCGTCCGCGCACCACCCTCTCGCCGTCCCTCGCCCTGCGCGGCGACCGGCCCGTCCTCGCTTTCGGCACACCGGGCGGCGACCAGCAGGACCAGTGGAGCCTGCACTTCCTCCTCGCCCTCGCCCTGCGCCCGCCGATGCGCGGCGGGCTCGACCTCCAGGGCGCGATCGACGAGCCGAACTGGCACACCGAGAGCTTCCCGAGCTCCTTCTATCCGCGCGCCGGCCGGCCCGGCAGCCTCTTCGTCGAGTCCCGCCTCGGCCCGGACGTCATCGAGGGCCTGCGCCGGCGCGGCCACGACGTCACCGTCGGGGGCCCGTGGTCGGAGGGCCGCCTGTGCGCCGTCGCCCGCGACCCCGAGACCGGCGTCCTGTCGGCGGCCGCCAACCCGCGCGGCATGCAGGGCTACGCCGTGGGCAGGTGACGCCCACCCGAGGGACGTTCCAGGGGAGTTCCAGACGTTCCAGGGGCGATATCGGGGTGATCACCGCTGCTGCGCGCTGAACTCGACGGGGACCGGCGATGACCTGCCCTGCGTCCAGGCGCTCGTCAGCGCCGGGCCCGGCGGCCGAGGACCGGGCCGTCCGCCGGAGCCGGGCAGGTCACGGGCCGGCGCCGGGGCGGGCGGGCAGGGCGGTGCCGGGCGTCAGGCGGAAGCGTTCCGGTCCGGTGACCGGGCGGCGGTCGGCCGGGGCCGTGCCGTCGCGGCGCTCCAGCCAGGCCCGCAGGCGGTCCCGGGCACTGCGGTCGCGTGCGGCGTCGGCGGTGGCCGGGGGCGTGCTGGTGGTCTCGCGCAGCAGGACGCGGGCGGGGCGGGTCGTGCCGTCGCCGGGGACGGTGTCGAGGACGGTGAAGGTGGTGCCGGGGGAGAAGACGACCTGCGGTACCTCGCCGTCGGCGGCGAACACGGCCGTCCGGCGCCCGGTTGTCGACCACACGGCGAACTCCACCGGCGTGCCGAGGTCGGCCGCGGGTGACGAGACGCCGGTGACCGGCGCCGGCTCGACGAGGACCAGTCCCGGAGGGTAGGCGTCGAGGATCTCGGGCGGGACGTCGGCGCCGAGCAGCACCGCGCCGTGGTGGCTCGGCAGGCGGCGCAGGCCCGACGCCAGGCAGGCGAGGTAGGGCGCGAGCGGGCCGGGCGCGCCGCTGCGGGCCCCGGCGACCAGCGCGGCCGGGCCGGCGGGCACGTCGGCGCCCTCGTGGTGCAGCAGCACGGCGACCAGGTCGGGCTTGAGGTCGTCCCGGCCGGTCGAGCGCAGGCCCGGCAGGCGGGTGACGGCCGGTTCGACCCGGCCGGCGCCGCGCTGGTAGTGGTCGCCGAGGAGCGAGCGGAAGGCGTCCCGGTCGGCGGCGCTGCTCACGGGGGCGAGCGGCGGGACGTCGGCGGGGGTGAAGTAGCGGGCCGTGAGGGCGATCGGCTGGGCGGGTGCTTCGGGCTGCTCCGGCACCTCTGCGGCCTCTGCCACCTTGGGCGTCCCTGCCACCTCGGGCGCCTCTGCCACCTCCGGCTCCGCGGGCTCCTCCGGCTCCGGGGCCACGGGCGGTTCAGGCGTCGGGGCTGCGGCGGGCTCGGTGGGGGCGGCGGGTTCGGTGGAGGCGGTGGGCCGTTCGGCCGGGCGCTCGGTGGCGGGAGACCCGGCCGGAGCGGTGGCGCTCGCCGTCGCCTCCGCCGTCAATGGGCTCGCGGCGGTGGCCGGCCGGCTCGCCGGCGCCGCGCCACTGCTCGTGGCGAGTCCGGCGGGCGGGGCGGCCGGGGGAGCGAGCTCCGGATCGGCGGGTGTGACCCGTCCCGTCACGAACCCCTCGTTCCGGTGCGCCGGCAGGGCGAAGCGTTCCGGAACGTTCGGCGCGCTCGGGGTACCCGGCCTGCTCGGCCCGCTCGGCGTGCCGAGGCCGCCGCCCACCGCGTACGTCGTGGGGAGAGCCGGAGCCGGGAGACCGTTCTGCGTGCGGGCGGGCGGGTTGAGCCACACCAGGCCGTGCATCCGTGCGAAGAACCGGGCGCTGCTCTCGGACGCCGTGTCGACCAGGCCGTGTAGCAGCAGCCCGAAACCCCGTGCGCCGTCACCGGGCAACTGGTCCAGCAGGGCGGACAGTTGCTCCCACACGTCGTGCGGGATCAGTCGGGCCTGCTCGCCCACCACGAGCAGCGGGCGGGCCGGGTCCGGGCGCAGGAAGCGTGGCGCCCACGCGTACGGCGGCTCGGGGCGCAGCCAGAGCCCGGCCGGCACGGCCTCCAGGCACCAGAACGGGAAGGCGCGGAACAGTCCGGGGCCGACGGTGTCCCACCCGGCGCCGCCGTTGCGCCAGGCGGTGCTGACGGTGTCGTGACGGCTGCCGGAGGTCAGCCGGATCAGGTACGGCTCCCAGGTGGTGGCGCCGCGGTGGTCGAGCACCCGGGTGGTGAACGCGCCGTCGCCCGCGACCGGGAGGCCGACCGCGGCGTGCACGGGCCGGCCGAGCCGCTCGGCGAGCGTGCCGGACAGGGCGGCGAGCGCTCCCGGGTCCGCCCACGGCGCGCTCACGAGGAGCTGGTCGGAGCCGGTCGGCAGGGACAGCGCGGCGTCGGCGAACTCCTCGGGGGTCAGGACGGGTTGGGTGGGCGTGCCGACGAGCAGCGGCGTCGTGCCGGGCGGTGTCGCGAGCTGCTCCAGGAACGGCATCCCGGCCTCCGGGCGGGCCGTCGCGTGGCTGAGCCAGAAGCCGTTGGCGAGGCGCTGGACGACGACCGAGGCGGGCAGCGTGGTCGGGCGCGCCGCGGCGACCGTACGGGTGGGGACGGGGGTGGGGACGGGGACGGCGGGCGGCGGCCACGCGGCCGGCCCGGTGGCGCCCCACGCCGGACCGGCCGGCGCCGGCCACGTCGTCGGCTCGGGTTCGGGCGGCGCCTGGCCGGGTCCGACGGCGGTCGCCGCCTCGACGGTCTCCCGCAGCCGCCGCGGACGGCCGCCCGGCGGGCAACTCCACCACGCGGCGGGCTCGGTGGCACCCTCGGGCGCGGTCACCTTGAGGGTGCCGTCGGGCTGGATGGACACCAGACCGTCCGGGGCCACGACCGGCAGTCCGGCCTTGTCGGCGACCACCTCGGCGGGGCGCCGCCCACCCGGGCCCAGCGCGGCGAGACCGGAGGCGGCGAGGATCAGCCGGGCAGCGCCCCGGGTCCGGGCGATCAGCCCGAGCTCGGCCATCTGCTCGCGCAGCACCGGCGCGGCGTCGGCCGCCGCCGCCACGACGACGAGGGCGTCCGGCACCGGCCGCAGGCTGCCCATCGCCGCCGCCAGCTCGTCGTCGCCCACCTCACGCGGGGCGATGACGTAGTGCGGCCCGAACGGCCGCAGGATCGACCGCGACGGCCCCCGCCGCCCGGCCGGTACGGGCGGTGGAGCGGACGGCGCCCCACGACGGCCGAACCGGCGGCGCAGAGCCGGTGCGGACGAGGCCCCGGACTGCGGCGCACTCATCGCGCCACCCGGCCGGCGGGCGGTATCGCGGGCGCCGGGCGCCGGCACGTGATCGGCGTTCCGGCGGCGCGCCGGCCGGCGTCCGTCTGCCGGTGGGGCGGGAAGGGCGCTCCGGCGACGGCGCGGACCACGTCCGTCGGCCGGTGCGTACGCCCGGCCCGGGCGGAGGTCCGGTGAGGTTCCACCTCGGCCATCGGCGTACGCCTCCCCTGATCGTTCGTCGGGACCCACCCGGTCGGTGCCCCGCCCAGCTATACGGCCCGCGCCCGCCCGGCGGTTCACCACCGGCCGGTCGCCGGCGCCCGGCCGGAGCCGCGGACCGGTGCCGCCCCGGCCGGGTGCGGGCGCCCATTCGTCCGACGTGACGCAGATCACGTCCCGATCCTCCGGATTCTTTGCCGTTGTGCCGTGCTCCCGTCCCCGGAAGTAGAGCCTGCTCGTACGAGTCGCAGAGGAGAGTCATCGCCGTGTGCATCGACGGTGTGTGCATCGAGTTCCGGCCGGGCCCGGGGCTGCCCCGGCAGTTCCTGACCGACGTGAACTACCGAGGGGCCGACCGGCGCGGGCGGGAGCGCTGCCAGTCGGTGCTGGTCGTGCCCGGCGCGGACCGGGCAGACCCGCACCTGATCATCAAGCTGCTGTACATCACCAGGAACCGGCCCGCGCAGATGCTTCGGATCTTCGGGTTCGACGACGTGGCGGACGCCATGACGACGGCCGGTCTGGACACCGCACTCGCCGAGGTGCCGCCCGCTTCGGTCGCTGTCCTGCTGATCGGTCTGGCCAGGTCGATCAGGCACCTCGGCTCCCCGCCACCGCCGCCCGCCCGGGCGGCTCTCGTCGCGGCCCTGGCCGCCCGCTTCGCGGCCCTCGTGGGAGACCTCGAAGGCGTGGACGACTTCACCCGCAGGGTGCTCGGCAGGGCGCGGCCGGAGGAGTGGCGAGAGGGAGTGATCGACGCGCTCCTGGGCGATTGGGTGGACGGCCTCGGGGACTGCCGCAGCGATCCCGAGCTGGTGGCGCTCCTCGACCGTTGCGCGAAGGAGGAACGCAAACGGTGGCTGCCGTTGTGGAACCGGGGGACGAGGAACGGCCCCACCCGGCTGACCAGCGTCACGATCGGCGCGGGCGTGACCCTGGAGGACGCGCTCACCGACCACCGCAGCGCCGAGGACGTGGTCCTGCGGCACGAGTTCGACGACGAGCGGATCGGAGCGGTCCTGCGCGGCCTGACCGCCGACGAGGCCGCCGTCGCCGTCCGGCTCGCGCGGGACGGCGGGAGCTGGCTCCAGGCGGCCGTCGAAGCGGGCCTGCCGCCCTCGTACGGCGACCGGGTGCGCCGAAAGCTCCGGCGCCGGGGCGCCCTCCACGCCGAGCGCACCGCCGCGGCCGCGAGGACGGCCCGATGAGCGACCTGTTGCGAGCCGCGTTGCCCGAGTTCCTCGCGGGCCTCGCCACGGCTGCCGTCGTCGCGGTCCTCCGGGCGTTCCGGAACCGGTGGCGACGGCCGGCCCGTCGTCCCGACGTCGGCCTCGGCGTCGAAGCCGAGGCCGAGAGCGGACGCCGGACGCCGGCGGCGACGCCGGGTCCGGGCACGCGGCCGGGCGGGAGCGGCCGGTTACCGCAGCCGGAACAGGGCCACCGCTTCGTCGATCCGCCCGAGCTCCAGGAGTAGCCCCGCCAAGGTGCGGCGGTGCCAGGAACGGGCGGGGCCCAGGAGGTCCACGGCTTCCTCCGGGCGCCCGCCTCGGCGATCAGCTCTGCCAACTCCCTCGCCACGAACGGGGAATCGGCATCCAGTCACGGTACCCGCCACGGGCCCGGCGGCCGAATCCGGCGGCGTTCACGATCGCGCGCCATACTGCCCGGCCGCCGAGGAGCCTCCGGCCGGCCACCGGAGCAGGAAGTCGGCCGGTCCGCCTTCCTGCTCGGGCCGGGAGCCGGGAGCCGGGAGCCGCGAGCCGCGAGCCGCGCAACGGCGGGGCGGACAGGTGTGCCGTCAGGTGGCCTTGGGGGCCTCTCCGGACTGTCCCGCGATCTGGGTGATGGTGAAGTGGACGAACTCGGCGGGGCGCACGGGTGCGACGCCGATGTCGCAGATGACCTTGCCGTCGTCGATGGTCTTGGGTGTGTTGTTGGTGTCGTCGCAGATCACATAGAACGCCTCGTCCGGCGTGCGTCCCACGAGGGCGCCCTGCCGCCACTGGTCGGTGAGGAAGGAGGACACGGAGTGCCGCAGTGTCGCCCACAGCCGTTCGTCATTGGGCTCGAACACCGCCCAGGTCGAGGACTGGTGGACGGAGTCGGCGAGGTAGGACACGAGGCGGCGGACGTTGAGGTAGCGCCAGTCGCGTGTGGTCGACCTGGTACGAGCGCCCCATACGAGCAGGCCCCGGTCCGGGAAGAGCCGCAGGCAGTTGACGCCCTTCGCGTTCAGCTCCCCGTGCTGGTCGTCCGTGAGGACGGTCTGGAGTTTGAGTGCGCCGCGGAGGTTCTGGTTGGCGGGGGCCTTGAAGACGCCGCGTTCGGCGTCGGTGCGGGCCCAGACACCCGCCACGTGGCCGCAGGGCGGCACGGTGCGCTCGACGGCGTCGACGCCCGGGACCGTGATCCACGGGTAGTACAGGGCGGTGAAGGCGGCGTCGTCGGAGTCGCGCGAGCCGAGCGTGTCGGCGAAGGCCGCCGCCTCGGCCGGGGTCAGGCCGGGCGGCGGGTCGAGGATCGCCAGCCGGTTGCGCTGCTCGGTGCAGTGCTTGACGACCTGGGCCATCCTGCCGACGCCCTCGGCATGGTCGGGCGTCGGCGCCTCCTTCTCGGCGGAGGCGTCCGCGGTCATGTCCCAGAGGCTGGGGACGGCGACCATGGTGACCTCGGGAACGGTCTCCAGGGCGGCGAGGCCGGTGCGGGCGTCCGTGTTCCCCTTGAGCTCCTCGGGTGAGACGGCGCTCTGCGGGCTGGTGAAGCCGACCACGTAGCAGGTGCTCCCGCCGTTGGCGAAGAACCCGTAGACCGCTTCGGCCAGGGGCAGGCACCGTTGCAGCGTGTGGATCGCGGCCGGTTCGGTCGCGTCCGCGAGCTCCTTGGCGATTCCCTGGACGCTGTAGCGGGCGGCGAACTCCTGCCAGCTGCGGATCTTCTGCGGGACGACACGCTCGGCGTCGGTGAACGGCTCGGGGGCCGCGCTCGGATCGTCGTTGGCGGAGGCCTTCGTGTAACCGAGGAACGCCGGGACCGATGTGCTCGCCCCGGTGATCGTGCGTACTCCGCTGGGGAGCTCCGTCACGAAGACCCCTGGCGGGTTCTGACTGGGCATCCACACTCCTTGAGGTGAGAGGGCCGCTGCTGGTGCGAACGGCGAGTCCGTACCCACCCCAGCGCAGCGAGCTGCCCGGCCACTCCTCTGAGAGGGCAAACCACCGCTTCGAGTGAAGCCTCTGTGTGACTGACGGGTGGTCTGCCGCCGGCAGGCGGGTGGGCTTGAGTCTCCTGTAGGGGGAGGTGGGAGGGTGAGGGCATGGACGGCGACACGCTCTACCCGATCGGTGATCTGGCCCGGCGGACCGGTCTGACGGTCAAGGCCATCCGGTTCTACTCCGACTGCGGGATCGTGCCGCCGACCGACCGTAGCCCGGCCGGCTACCGCCTCTACGGCATCGACGCCGTCGCACGTCTGGACCTCGTGCGGACACTGCGCGACCTGGGACTGGACCTCCCTGCCATCCGGAAGGTCGTGGACCGGGAGATCTCCCTTCCCGAGGTCGCCGCGGCGCACGCCGAAGCACTGGCGGTGCAGATCCGGACGCTGCGCCTGCGGCGCGCGGTGCTGACGGCGGTGGCCAGGCGCGGGTCCACCCCTGAGGAGATGGATTTCATGCACAAGCTGGCCAAGCTCTCCGAGGACGAACGTCGACGGCTGATCGGCGATTTCCTCGACACCGCCTTCAGCGGACTGCTGGACGCCAACCCCGGACTCGCGGGGATCACGCGGTCGATGACGCCCGAGCTGCCCGACAACCCGGAGGCCGAGCAGGTCGAGGCGTGGGTGGAGCTGGCCGAGCTGTCCCAGGACCCGGACTTCCGCGCCGGCACGCGGCGCACGGTCGAGCACTACGTGGCCGATCACGCCCAGGTCGGCACCACGTGCCCGCGCCGTGACCCTGCCGCAGCGGCCCTCGACCAGGTCGGCCCGGCCCTGGCAGCCGGCATCGACCCGGGCTCGCCCCAGGCCGATCGGGTCGTTGCGGCAGTCATGGCCCAGTACGCGGACGCCGTGGGGCTCCCCGACGACGTCGACCTCCGGCGCCGGCTGTCGACCCGCCTGGAGACCGTGAACGACCCTCGCAGGGAGCGGTACCTTCAGCTGCTCGCCGTGATCAACGGCTGGTCGGCCCCGGAAAGCCTGGCGCCGGCCTTCGACTGGTTCATCCGGGCATTGGGCGCCCGGATACCGGGGTAGCAGACCGTTCGCGGCATGGCGCGGCCGGACCGGCGAGCCGGCGGCGCCCTCGGTTGCCTTCGTGCTCGTCGACGACGGCCCGGCCGGCCCGCCGCCCAAAAGCGGTCGACAACCCCGGCCGGCCGCCCGATAGGGTGCCGACGTGGACATGGAACAAGCCTGGCAGGCCGCCGAGTTGCGGTGGAGGTGCGGAACGCTCGCCGGATTCGTCGCGGCCTGCACGGACGTCGAGGGGCGTGCCCGGGAGGCGGCCAGGCTGGCCGGGGAGGTGTTCGCCACCGACCCCGGGGACGTGGCGGCGTTGCAGGCGATCCACGGCGTTCTCGCCACCTGGGCCGACGAGCTGGGGGACCATCCGCACCGGCCCGCCGTCCGCCGGCCCGAGGAAGCGGATCGCCGCATCCGCGACCACCTCAAGGACGTGCTGCGCACCCGGCTGCCCGTCACGGCCCGCGACCGCCTGGCGGCCGTCCAACTCTCCCTGGACGTCGACTTCGACGTGCTGCGCCGGCTGCGGACGCTGTCCGCCGAGGAGCGCGAGGACGTCTTCTACGTCTACGGCCGCGCCACGGCAGCCCTGGACCTCGGTCACCTGGACGAGGCCGAGCGCGGGGCGAAGCACCTCGACGCCCTCCGGCGGCAGTACGCCGGCTAGTACGCAACTCGGCGGCGCAGTACCGCGCCCGGGAGAGGAGAACCGGCATGACGACGAGTCCGCTGCCGTTGGACCTGCACGAGGACATGCAGGTCTGGTCGTACCGCGTTTCGCACCGGACGCTGCTGTTCCGCAGCTTCTGGAAGCAGGGGAGGGACACGGCCACGGAGGTCGAGTTCGTCAGTGTCCTGGCCATGAAGACGCGGTCGGGCTACCAGGACCTGGAGATCCGGGAGGCGGATTCCGACCCGGAGATCGAGGCGCTGGTCGACGTGCCGGGCCCGGCGTCTGCTCGCTACCTGCGGCTCCATCTGCTCAGCGGTGGTGTGCCCGCGGGTTTCGTCGTCTGCGGGGACGTCCGGGTCCGTCAGGTGCCGGTGGACGAGTGACCCCCGGCCGGTCGAATCCGGCGGAGCCCGGTCGAGCCCGGTCGAACCCTGGAGGGCCCGCCGCCCGTGGTATCTGCTGAGGCCGGTCGGCGACCGGCGCGAGGACGGACGCGGGAGGACGACCATGGCCTGGTACCAGGGGCCGAGCCGGATCACGGTGACGGCGGTGGAGGGCCCGTGGCAGCAGCGGGCGGTGGTGACCGTGCGGGGCGCCGCGCCGGTCCTGGTCCCGGCGGCGGTCGGCGCCGTCCACGTGGTCGACGCCGCGAGCTGGCAGCTGGACCTGGAGCACTGCCACGAGGGCGAGTGGAGTCCCAACATCCGCGCGGTCCAGGGCCGTTGGCAGGAGGTCCGGGGCGTGCAGACGCAGCAGGTGCACAGCCGCAACCGCGACCGGGCCGGCGACCGCCAGGACCGCAACCTCGTGCTGCGGATCGAGCGGATCGAACCGGGCGGGCGCACTCCGGCCGCCACGCCCGGCCTGCCCGCCGCGCGTCGTACCGCGACCGCCGACCCGACGGCCGCCCCGGCGGGCGCCGCACGGCCCACCACGGCGGGCGGACCGGCCGCCACCACGCCGGGCACGGGCGCCCGCACGACCACCTCGACGGCCGGCTCGGACTTCCTCCGGCCCGCGGCCCCGTCGCGCCCGACCACCGCGACCACCGCGACCGGATCGGCGGGCGCACGGACCACGACCTCCTGGGGCGCCTGAAGCAGGCCTGACGGCGGCCCTGACCGGTCCACCTGCTTGGTCGTCCGCCCCTGCCCGGTGGCCGGTTCGAGCGCCCGCTCCCGGGGCCGGCTGGCCTCGTTGAGGAACTGTGTGAGCCGATGGGCGTCGACCCGGTCCGGCGCAGCGAGCCGGACGTGGCCGGGGGTGCGGGTGGCCGGCCGGAGGCCGTCGGCGCGGAGAGTGATCAGCCGGGCGACGTGCCCCCGCAATGCGGCGCGAGCGGTGGACGGCGCGCGTGGTCCCCTACGGGGCCGAACAGTTGATTGACCTGGATGAGCCAGGATGAGCGAGGCGCTGCGGTAGCGCGGCCGAGCCGGTTCAGAAGACGCCGGGGGACTCGTCCGGCCCGGTGCCGAGCCGGCGCTGGGCGCCGGTGAGGTAGCCCGCCTGGAAGCGGCTCTCGGCGCCCAACTGCGCGAAGATGTCCGCGATGTACTTGCGGCAGGTGCGCAGCGAGACGCCGAGCCGCCGGGCGATCGTCTCGTCCCGCAGGCCCTCGCTGAGCATGCCGAGGATGGTGCCCTTGAGGTCGTCCCGCAGGCCGCCGTCCAGCGGGGCCGGATGGTACGGGGTCGCCATCTGCCAGTTGCGGTCGAAGGCGTCGCACAGGAAGCCGACGGTGGAGGGGTCCCGGATGACCACCGCGCCGCCGCTGGTCCGGTGGTGGGAGATGAAGGCCACCCGGCGGTCGAAGGCGATCATCCGCCCCAGGAGCTCGGGCAGGGTGCGGACCTGGGCGCCCGCCGCCGTGACCCGTTCGACGTAGGCCTGGGTGGGGGCGTTGTGGCGCGCGGGGTGCTGGTAGAGGGTGCGCATGCGGACGCCGCGCCCGATCATGGCGAGGTCGCGGGCGATCGAGCGCTCCAGCTCTCCGGGCGGGCGGCCGCCGCCCGGCTGGGCGGTCATCACCTCGGACTCGCAGGTGGCGCCGGCCTCGTCGAGCATCGCGATCACCTCGCCGAGCGCCTCGACGGGCTGCAGCGGAGCGCCCCGGTCGACGTCGTCGACGCCCGCGTCGTACATGGCGTTCACCGAGTCCACCACGTCCCAGACGGAGAGGACGCCGGACAGCCCGCGGCGGAAGCGGGACTCGGCCGCGGCCACCTCCGCGCTGGCCTGCTGCGGGTCGACGGCCTTCCAGGCTCGCTCCATCGCCGGTCTGTCCGCCGGTCTGCCGTCCGGTCTGTCCTCCGATCCGTCCTCGGGTCCGTCCGCCGGCCCGCCCGGTGGTCGGAGCGGCCCGGCGGGATCGAGCGGATCGAGCGGCCGGACCAGGGGGACGGCCGCCAGCGACTCGACCGCCCGGGCGACGCGTTCCTGGGGCAGTCCGAGCCCCACCGCCGCGTCCGGGATCCGCAGCACGCCCCGGTCCACCGCCCACCCGTAGACCTGGATCTCCTCGGCCTGCAGCGCCTGGAACCTGGTCACGATGTCCGTTTTTGACACCTTGTCCACTCTTTCTCCCACGTGCAGCTTGATGTAAAGCATCATCATGCGGGCTCGGTGACTGGACTGCCAAGCTCCGAATTCCCGATGCTGATGTCAACGGCGTTCGACGGGCGATCCCCGGCGGCGCAGGCATCCATCCCACGGGGGCACATCGTGCAGTTCTCCAAGAAAATCCGCGGAATCCTCCGGACCGGCGCGGCCGTGGTCGCGGCAGCCCTCGTCGCGACCCTCGCGGCGGCCGCCGGGACCGGTCATCTGCCGGGCCGGGAGCCGTCGACTTCCGTTGTAGCGCAGGCTGGTGGCAACGGCGACACCGGCTGGGGATAGGCCCGTGCGGCCTGATCCGACGGATACGGACGGGCCCCGTCCAGCGGGCTCTACGCGGGTTTCGTCCCCCCTCTCCCGGGGCGCCGCCCGAAATTGACTCGCATCACTCCAATATTTCGCAGCAATAACCGTTCCCCAATTCCCGGGAAAGGGCTTGCTGTCATGTCCACAAGTGGTAATCGGAATTTTCTGGAGGCAGGTTCAGATGTCCCAGCCGAACATTTCGGCCGACCGTGTCGACGCGGCTGCGGTTCGGGCGATGGTGGCGGAGGCGCTCGGGGTCGACGTCCCGGGCGACGGGTCGTTCATCGGCCACGGCGGCGACTCCTTCCACGCCGTGACGCTGATCGCCCGGATCGAGGAGGAGTGGGGCGTCGAGCTGGACTTCCTCGCCGTGCTGGACTCCACTCCGGACTCGCTGGCCGACGCGGTGAACGCCGCCCGCGCGGAGAGCTGACCGGTCGTGGAACCGTCGCTGACGTTCGGTCCGGCCGCGGCCGTCCCGCCGCACGGCACCGCGCACGGCGCGGTGCTGGCCTGGGCGGACCGGACGCCGGACGCCCCCGCGCTGCGGGCCGGCGGCCGGACCACCACCTACCGGGGCCTGGTCGGCCGGGCCCGGGAGGTTGCCTCCCGCCTGGTCGAACTCGGCCTGCGGCCCGGTGAGTTCGTGCCGGTGTCGGCCCGGCCGGGGGAGGCCTTCGCGGTCGCGGCGCTCGGCGTGCTGCTGGCGGGCGCGGCGTTCGCCGCCGTCGATCCCCGGTGGCCCGCCGGACGGCTCGCGGACGTGGCCGAGGACCTGGGTGCCCGCTTCGTGCTCGACGCCACCGGGGAGGGAAGCACCCTCGCGCTGCCGGTCGTGAAGCTGTCGGACGGCGAACCGCCGTGCACACGGCGGGACTTCGCGGCGCCCCGGGTCGGCGCGGAGGACCCCGCGTGCGTCTTCTTCACCTCGGGTTCCACCGGCCGCCCCAAGGGCGTGGTGATCCCGCACCGCGCGATGATCCGCACCTTCGTCGACGGCGGCTACGCCGACTTCGGCCCGGACACCGTGATGCCGCTGCTGGCCGCTCCGTACTGGGACGCGGGCGCGCTGGAGACGTTCGGGCCGCTGCTCAACGGCGGTTGCGCGGTCGAGGCCAGGGACGGCCTGCTCACCCCGGCCGAGCTGCGCCGGCTGGTGCGCGAGGACGGCGTCAACACGCTCTGGCTGACCAGCTCGCTGGCCAACCTGATCCTGGACGAGGAGCCCGGGGCGTTCGCTGGCGTCCGGCACCTGATGACCGGCGGCGAGCGCGTGTCGCCGCCGCACCTGGCCGCGTTCCTGGCCGCCTGCCCGCGGGCCCGGCTGACCAACGGGTACGGCCCGGTGGAGTCGATGGTCTTCGTCACCGCCCAGGACGTCACCGCGGCCGAACTGGCCGAGCCGGACGGCGTTCCGGTCGGCCGCGCGGTGCGCAACACCCTGCTGGCCGTGGTGGGGGACGACGGCGCGCCGCTGCCGCGCGGCCGGGTCGGTGAACTGTGGGTCGGCGGCGACGGGCTGGCGCTGGGCTACCTCGACCGTCCGGAGGAGGAGGCCCGTCGGTTCGGCGTCCTCGACGTCCCCGGCCGGGGACCGGAGCGGGTGTACCGGACCGGGGACCTGGTGCGGATGGCACCGGACGGCCGGCTGTCCTACGTCGGGCGCGCCGATCGCCAGTTCAAGCTGCGCGGGTACCGGATCGAGCCGGGCGAGGTAGAGCGCGCGGTCGCCGCGGTGGCCGGGGTGCAGGAGTGCTTCCTGGTCCCCGTCCGGACGGCGGAGGGGACGGTCACGAGCACCGTCTGCGGCTACACCGTCGAGCCGGGCCGGACGCTCACCGACGAGCGGGTGCGCGGCGCGAGCGCGGCCGTGCTGGCGGCGCACCTGCGGCCCGACCGGTTCGTCCGACTGGCGTCGGTGCCGCTGGGCCCGACCGGCAAGGCCGACCTGCGGGCCCTGGAGCGGCTGCTCGTCGGAGAACCGCCCGAGGCGGCACCGGCACCGGCGGCGGACGGATCACCCGCGCTGAGCGAGGTGCGACGGATCCTCGGCGACCCCGCACTCGCCGGGGACGACGACCTCCTGGCCGACGGCGTCAACTCGCTCCAGGTGCTGAGGATCGCCGCCCGGCTGTCCCGCCTGCTGGACACCGAGCTCTCGGCGGGCGACGTCTACCGGCACGGCACGGTGGACGCCCTGGAGCGGGAAGCCCGCCGCCGTCCACCCGGACCCGTCGGGCCCACCGGACCGGCCGGCGACGGCGGGCCGACCGAACTCTCCGCCGGGGAGCGCCGCTTCTGGATCGCCGAACGGCTGGCGCCGGGCGCACCCGGGCACGTCGCGGTGAGCCGGATCGAGATCACCGGGCCGGTCGACGGCGACCGGCTGGAACGGGCGCTGGCCGCCGTGGCCGCCGCCCACCCGGCGCTGCGCACCACCTTCCCGCAGCTGCGCGGCCGCCCGCACCGCGCGGTGGCCGCCGAACCCGCCCTGCCGCCGCTGCTGCGGCGCTCGGGCGACGAGACCGCCGCCCTGCCGGCCCTGACCGCCGAACTGGCGGCCCGGGTGCACGACCTGGTGAACGGCCCGCTGCTCGCCGCGGGTCTGCTGTCGCACGGCGCCGAGCGGCACACGCTGGTGCTGGCGGTGCACCACACGGTCTACGACGGGCACTCGGAGCAGGTGCTGCTTGCCGACCTGGCGGCGGCCTGGTCCGGCGTCCGGCCGCGGCCCGCCCCGGCCGCGCCGACCGGCCCGGTCGGCGACGCCGAGCGGCACCGGGCCTTCTGGCGGGCCGAGCTGGCGGGCCTGGAACCGCTGGACCTGCCGGGGGCCAGGCCGGTGACCATGAAGGGGCTGTGGACCGCTCCGGTGGTCGAGCGCCCGGTCGTGCTGCCGCCCGGTTCGGCCGCCCTGCTGCGCGCGGCGGCGGCCCGGCTGCGCCGTCCGGCCCTGGCGGTGCCGCTGGCCGCCTGGTGGCGGGCGCTGTCCGGCTGGAGCGGCCGGCTCGACTTCGCCGTCGGCGTCGTGGTGGCCGACCGCGCCGCCGCCCACGAGCGCACCATCGGCTTCCTGGCCAACAGTCTGCCGGTCCGGATCGCCGGGACGCCGGGCGCCTCCGGGCCCGAACTGACCGGGCTGATCGGCGAACGGCTGCTGGAGGTGTTCGAGCACGCCGCGCTGCCCACCGACGAGATCGCCGCGCTGGTGCCCCGCCCGCCCGGCGGCCGCAGTCCGCTGTTCCAGACCATGCTGGTGTTCCAGCGGGTCAACCCGACCGTACGGCTCGGGGGTTCGACCCTCCGGCCGCGACCCGCCCCTCCGCTGGGCGCGCAGGGCGAACTGGTCTGCGAGCTGTGGGAGGACGGCGACGACCTCGTCGGCAGCCTCCAGGCCCCGGCCGGCCTGCTGCCGCCCGCCGTCCTCGGCCTGCTGACCGACCTCCTCGAATCCGAGCTGACCCTGCTGCTCGCCAAGGACCTCACCAAGGACCTCCCATGACCGACACCTTCCTCCCTCCGGCTCCCGCCGAGGCCGCCGGACCGCTGCCGCTCTCGTTCACCCAGGAGCGGATCTGGTTCGAGGAGCAGCTGCGGCCCGGCGGCTCCGCCTATCACATGCCGGTGATCTCGCGGGTGTCCGGCCCGCTCGACGTGGCCGCGCTGCAGCACGCCGTGGACGCCGTGGTGGCCCGGCACACGGCGCTGCGGACGGTGTTCGCCGAGCCGGACGGCACGCCCGTCCAGCGGGTGCTGCCCGAAGCGCCGGTCCCGGTCGCCACCGAGGACGTGCGCGCGCTGCCCGATCCGGCCGCGGCCGGGCTGCGGCTCGCCCAGCGGGAGGCCGAGCGCCCGTTCGACCTGGTCGCCGGTCCGCTGCTGCGGGCGCTCGCGGTGCGGACCGGCGAGCAGGAGCACCTGCTCGTCCTGACCTTCCACCACCTGGTCTTCGACGGCTGGTCGTTCGGGCCGTTCTTCGAGGAGCTGTCGGCGGCGTACGGCGCCGCGCGGGCGGGGGAGGCGCCGGCGCTGCCGCCGTTGCGCCGCCGGTTCGGCGACGCCGTCCGCGCCGAGCGCGAGCAGCTGACCCCGGAGACCGTGGACGGGCTGCTGGAGTGGTGGCGCGCGTACCTGGCGGAGACGCCGAGGGTGCTGGAGCTGCCCGCGGACCTGCCGCGGCCCGCCGTCCGCGGCCGCAGCGGGGCCCAGGCGCGGCTGCTGCTCGACGCCGGGCTGAGCGACGGAGTGCGCGAGCTGGGCCGGGCCCACGGCGCCACCCTCTACATGACGGTGCTGTCGGCCTTCGGCGTGGTACTGGCCCGCCAGAGCGGCCAGGAGCGGCTGCTGGTCGGCTCCCCGGTCTCCACCCGCCGGGCCGGCGACCACAACGCGCTGGGCTGCTACCTGACCACCCTGCCGGTGCGGCTGGACCTGTCCGGCGGCCCGTCGTTCGGTGACCTGCTCGGCCGGGTCCGCGCCAGTGCGCTGGAGGCCCTGGCCCACCAGCGGGTGCCGTTCCAGCGGCTGGTGGGCGAACTGGCCCCCGAGCGTGACCTCGGCCGCACCCAACTGATCCAGGTGTTCTTCAACGTCCTCCCGCCGGCCGCCCCGCTCGCCCTGGCCGGGTGCGCGGTCGAGCAGCTGCCCTTCCCGGAGATCGACAACAAGTTCGACCTGACGCTGTACGTCTCCACCGAGGGCGGGCGGCTGGCCCTGGAGGCGGTGTACGACGCCGGGCTGTACCGGGCCGAGCGGATCGCCGACCTGCTGGAGCAGATCGCGCTGGTGCTGCGGCAGGCCACGGCCGACCCGGCCCGCCGCACCGGGGAGCTCGCGCTCGCCACCGGCCGGGCCGCGGCCCTCGCCCCCGACGCGACGGCTGAGCTGACGGCGACCCACCCCGGTCCGCTGCTGGAGCGGCTGGCCGGGCACGCCGAACGGAGCCCGGAGCGGACGGCCCTGGCCGGACCCTCCGGCGCGCTGACCTACCGGGAGCTGGCCGACCGGGTCGAGCGCCTGGCCGGGCGGCTGGCCGGAGTCGGCGTCGGCGCCGGCGACGTGGTGGCCGTGCACGCCACGCGCGACCCGGCCACCGCGGTGGCGCTGCTCGCGGTCTGGCGGGCCGGAGCCGCCTTCGCGGTCCTGGACGCCGACTACCCGGCAGCCGAACTCGCCCTGCGGGCCGAGGAGTTGCAGCCAAAGGCCTGGCTGGCCACCGGCCCGGGCGAGCTGCCCGACCAGGCCCGCGCCGTTCCCGTGCTCGCCGTGGCGGACGACCCCGACGCGCCGCCCGCCGCCCGCCGCGCCGCCACCGCGGACGACCCCGCCTACGTCGCCTTCACCTCCGGTACCACCGGCCGCCCCCGCCGGATCGTCGGCGGCCACGGCCCGCTGGCCCACTTCCTGCACTGGTACGCCGACGCGTACGCGATCACCCCGGGCGACCGCTTCTCGGTGCTCTCCGGGCTCGGCCACGACCCGTTCCTGCGCGACGTGCTGGCGCCGCTGTGGGCCGGCGCGACCGCCGTGTTCCCGGCGGCGGACCTGCGGGACGTCCCGGCCCTGGCCGAGGAGCTGCACCGCGAGCGGATCACCGTCGCCCACCTGACCCCCGCACTGGCCGATGCGCTGGCCGCCGCGGCCGGACCGGGCTGGCCCGCGCTGCGGCTGGTCGGCTTCGGCGGCGACGCGCTGACCCGGCGCACCGTCCGGGAGTGGGCGGCCCTCGCCCCCGCCGCGGACCTGCTCAACCTGTACGGGGCGACCGAGACCCCGCAGGCCGTGTCGGTCCACGTGGCCCGGCGGGCCGGACAGGCCGCCCCGGAGGGGGAGGGCCGGATCCCGCTCGGTCCCGGGATCGACGAGGTGCAGCTGCTGGTGCTGGCCGGCGACCGCCCGGCCGGCCTCGGCGAGGTGGGCGAGCTGGTCGTGCGCACCCCGCACCTGGCGCGCTACGCCGACCCGCTGACCACGGACGGCTACGGCGACAACCCGCTGAGCGGGCACCGGCCCGACCCGGTCTACCGCACCGGCGACCTCGGCCGGCTGCGCCCGGACGGGCTGGTCGACCACCTCGGCCGGGCCGACCACCAGGTCAAGGTGCGCGGCTTCCGGGTCGAGCCGGCCGAGATCGAGGCGGCCCTCGCCGGGCAGGACGGCGTGCGCGGGGCCGTGGTGCTGGCCACGCCCGAGCAGCGCGGCGGCCACCGGCTGACCGCCTACCTCGCGACCGGCGGCACCCGCCCGGACCTGGGACGGCTGCGCGCGGCGCTCGCCGCCCGGCTGCCCGAGTACAAGGTGCCGTCCGGCTGGGTGGTGCTCGACGAGCTCCCGCTCACCGCGAACCGCAAGGCCGACCGGGCGGCGCTGCGCGCCCTCGGCCGCGAGGAGGCGGCGGTCGCCGCGTATGTGGCCCCGGCGGGCGAACGGGAGGAGCGGATCGCCGAAGTGTGGCGGGAGGTCCTGGGCCGGGAGCGGATCGGCAGCCGGGACGACTTCTTCGCGCTCGGCGGGCACTCGCTGCTCCTGAGCCGGGTGCTGGTGCGCCTGCGGCAGCGGTTCGGCGTGCGACTGTCGCTGCGCGAGCTCTTCGCCCACCCGACGGTCGCCGGGCTGGCCCGGCTGGTCGGGCGGCACACCGGGGCGGGGCCCGAGCGGCCGGTCCCCAGGAGCGGGGAGTCCGAGCCTGCGCCGCTGTCGTGGACCCAGGAGCGGCTGTGGCTGGAGGACCAGCTGCGCCCCGGCGATGCCGCCTACAACATGCCGCTGGTGCTGCGGGTGCGCGGCCCGCTGGACCGGACCGCGCTCCAGTCGGCGGTGGACGCCGTGCTGCGCCGGCACGCGGTGCTGCGGATGCGGGTCGCCGTCGTCGACGGGGAGCCCGTCCAGCAGGCGGTGGCCGACGCCTCGGTGACCGTCCGGTACCTGGAGCCCGCCCCCGGGGCGGCCCTCGCGGAGGCGATGCGGGAGACCAAGCGCCCGTTCGACCTGGCCGCCGGTCCGCTGCTGCGGGCCCTGGTGCTGCACACCGCCGAGGACGAGCACCTGCTGGTGCTGACGATCCATCACATCGCCTTCGACGGCTGGTCGTTCGGCGTCCTCCTCGACGGCCTGTCGCAGGCCTACCGGGCCGCGTGCGAGGGCCGGGAGGCCGGGTTCGGCGACGGGCTGCAGTTCGCCGACGTGGCCCGCTGGCAGCGCGCCGAGCTGGCCGGAGAGCCGCTGACGGAGCTCTTGGACTGGTGGACGGACCACCTGGCGGACGTCCCGACCGTGCTGGAGCTGCCCACCGACCGCCCCCGGCCCGCCGTCCAGGCGCACCGCGGCGCGCGCCACCGGCTGGCCGTCGACCCGGACACCGCCGACCGGCTGCGCCGGCTCGCCCGGGAGTCCGGCAGCACCCTGTACCTGACCCTGCTGACCGCCTTCGCCGTGGTGCTGTCCCGCCACAGCGGGCAGGAACGGCTGTTGGTCGGCACCCCGGTCGCCAACCGGGAGCGCGCCGAGTTCGAGGACCTGGTCGGCTGCTTCCTGAACACCGTCCCGGTCCGGCTCGACCTGCGCGGCGCGCCGTCCTTCGGCGAACTGCTGGGCCGGGTCACCGAGGACGCCCTGGCGGCGTTCGCCCACCAGGGCGTGCCCTTCGGCCGGCTGGTCGGCGAGCTGGCACCGGAGCGCGACCTCGCCCGCAGCCCGCTCGTGCAGGCGCTGTTCGCGCTGCAGAACGTGCGGCTCGGCTCGTTCGAGGCCCCGGGCGTGACCAGCGAGCTGGTGGAGGTCTCCGAGGCGAACGCCCAGTTCGACCTGAACCTGCGGATGCTGGACACCGGCGGCGAGATCCTCGGCTGGCTCGACTACGACACCGACCTGTTCGACGCCGCCACCGTCGAGCGGCTGGCCGGCCGCTTCACCGCGGCGCTGGCCGCCATGGCCGCCGACCCCGCCGCGTGCACGGCCACCGCCGACCTGCTCCCGCCCGCCGAGCGCCACCGGGTGCTGCACGAGTGGAACGCCACCGACGCCCACTGGCCGCTGGAGCGGACCCTCACCTCGCTGCTCGCCGAGCAGGCCGGACCGGGCACCGGCCCGGCCGCCGGGCGGATCGCGGTGCGCTGCGAGGGCCGGGAACTGAGCTACGCCGAACTGCACCGGCGGGCCAACCGCCTGGCCCGCCTGCTGCGCGGACACGGCGTCGGCCCGGACGTGGTGGTCGGCGTGCTGATGGAGCGGTCGGTCGAGCTCATGGTCGCCCTGCTCGCGGTGCACAAGGCCGGCGGCGCCTACCTGCCGCTGGACCCCGGATACCCGGCGGACCGGCTGGAGTTCATGCTCGCCGACGCGCAGGCGCCGGTGCTGCTGACCGACTCCGGCGCGCCCGCGATCGCCGCCGCGGGCCGCACCGTCGTCGCGGTCGGCCCGCACACCGCCGCCGACCTGCCCGACCACGCGCCCGAGCCGACGGCCGGCCCCGACCACCTGGCGTACGTCATCTACACCTCGGGCTCCACCGGCCGCCCCAAGGGCGTCCAGGTGCCGCACCGGGGCATCGTCAACCGGCTGCTGTGGATGCAGGACGCCTACCGGCTCGGCCCGGACGACACCGTGCTCCAGAAGACCCCGATCAGCTTCGACGTCTCCGTGTGGGAGCTGTTCTGGCCACTGTTCACCGGCGCCCGGCTGGTGCTGGCCCGCCCCGGCGGCCACCGCGACCCGGACCACCTCGCGCGGCTGATCCAGGACGAGCGGGTGACGGTGTGCCACTTCGTGCCGCCGATGCTGGAGACCTTCCTGTCCGCCGCGCCCGCCGAGCGCTGCGGGTCGCTGCGGATGGTGGCGTGCAGCGGCGAGGCGCTGCCCGCCGGGACGGCCCGGCGCTTCCACCAGGCCCTGCCCGGGACGAGGCTGGAGAACCTGTACGGCCCCACCGAGGCCTCGGTCGACGTGACCCGCTGGTCCAGCCGGCCGGACTGGGACCGCCCGAGCCTGCCGATCGGTGCGCCGATCGCCAACACCCGGGTGTACGTGCTCGACCGCTGGCTGGCCCCGGCCCCGCTCGGGGTGCCCGGCGAGCTGTACCTCGGCGGCGTCCAACTGGCCCGCGCCTACGGCGGCCGGCCGGACCTGACCGCCGACCGCTTCGTCCCCGACCCGTACGGCGCGCCCGGCGACCGGCTCTACCGCACCGGCGACCTGGCCCGCTGGCAGCCGGACGGCACCGTCGAGTACCTGGGCCGGATCGACCACCAGGTCAAGGTGCGCGGCTTCCGCATCGAACTCGGCGAGATCGAGGCGGCGCTGGCCGCGCAGCCGGGCGTCGGCCAGGTCGCGGTCATCGTCCGTGAGGACGAGCCGGGCGACCGGCGGATCGTCGCCTACCTCACGCCGGGCGACGGACCGGCACCCGACCGGAGCGCCCTGCGGGCCGGACTGGGCCGCACGCTGCCCGAGCACATGCTGCCGAGCGCCTTCGTCCCGCTGGACGCCCTGCCGCTCAGCCCGAACGGCAAGCTGGACCGCCGCGCCCTGCCCGCTCCGGACCGCGGCGCGGCCCCGGAGGCGTACGTCGCGCCCCGCACCCCGGTGGAGCGGCAGCTCGCCGAACTCTGGCAGCGGGTGCTGCGGCTGGCGCGGATCGGCGTCACGGACAACTTCTTCGAGCTCGGCGGCGACTCGATGCACGCCGTGCGGGTGGTCGGACAGGCCCGGGAACAGGGCCTGGACATCCCGCTGACCGAGCTGTTCACCCACCAGACCGTCGAGGCCGTGGCCGGCTGGCTGGACTCCCGCACGGAGACCGGCGGACCGCAGCGCCGGGCGACGGCCTTCGGGCTGCTCTCGCCGGAGGACCTGGCCCGCCTGCGCGCCAAGTGACAGGCCACTCACCGAACTACCGAAAGGATCGACATGCCGAACCCCGGCGAGATCGTCGACGCCTACCCGCTGACCAGGCTCCAGTCCGGAATGCTGTACCACAGCATGCGGGACCGGGACAGTCCCACCTACCACGACATCTCCGCGATCCGCCTGACCGGCCCGTTCGACGAGGACGCCCTGCGCGAGGTGCTGGCCGGAGTGATCGAGCGCTCCGACGTCCTGCGCAGCGCCATCGACCTGGCGAACTTCAGCCAGCCGATGCAGTTGGTGCACTCCGCCGTGCCGACCCCCCTCACCGTCGAGGACCTGCGCGGCCTCGCCGAGGAGGAGCAGCGGCGCCGGGTCGCGGAGTGGACCGCGCAGGAGAAGGCCACGCCCTTCGACCTGGCCGCCGCCCCGCTGCTGCGGCTGCACGTCCAGCTGTTCGCCGACCGGGACTTCCGGCTCAACCTGAGCTTCCACCACGCGATCCTGGACGGCTGGAGCCTGTCGCTGGTCATCTCGCAGCTGCTGACCGGGTACGACGCCAGGCTCGCCGGTGCCGGTGCCGGTGCCGGTGACGTTGCCGCCCCGGCCGCGCCGGTCACCCGTTTCCGGGACTTCGTCCTGCTCGAACAGGAGGCGCTGGCCGACCCCGTCGCCCGCGACCACTGGACGCGGACCCTGGCCGGCACCGAGTTCACCGGCCTGCCCCGCTTCGACGAGCCGGGCCTGGCCGCCGGCCGGTCGGCCCGGGTGCACGAGGTGCCGTTGCCGGACGGGCTCACGGACGGGCTGCGCGCGGTCGCGGCCCGGGCCAGGGTGCCGGTCAAGGCGGTCATGTTCGCCGCGCACGCCCGCGTGCTGGCGCTGCTGTCCGGCCGGACCCGGGTGGTGACCGGCCGGGTCAGCAACGGCCGCCCCGAGACCGCCGACGGGGACCAGGTGGTGGGCCTGTTCCTCAACACCCTGCCGCTGGTCGCCGAGACGGCCGGCGTGAGCTGGCTCGACCTGGCCCGGCAGATCCACCGCCAGGAGAGCGAGTCGCTCGCGCACCGCCGCTACCCGATGGCCCAGCTGCTGCGGGACCTGGAACGGCCCGAGCTGTTCGAGACCGTCGTCGACCACCGCAACTTCCGCGGCTACGACCTCGCCCTCACCCGGATCGAGATCGCCGGGAGCGAGTTCTTCGAGCAGACGAACTTCCCGTTCACCGCGAACTTCGGCACCGACCCGGTCACCGAGGAGGTCCGGCTGCGGATCAACTTCGACGAGGCGCAGTTCTCCGGGCGCCGGATCGCCGAAATCGGCGGCTACTACGCGGCCGCGCTGGCCGCGCTGGTGGCGGACCCGGACGCCCCGGCCCAGTCCGCCGCGCTGCTCGGCCCGGAACAGACCGACCGGCTGGTCCGCGCCCTGAACGACACCGCGGCCGAGCGCTCCGTACACACCCTGCCGGAGCTGCTGTCCGCCACCGCCGCCCGCCGCGCCGACGCGGTGGCGCTGCGCACCGACCGGGCCGAGCTGTCCTACGCCGAACTGGAGGCCCGCGCCAACCGGCTCGCCTGGCGGCTGCGCGAACTCGGCGTCGGCCCGGACGTGCTGGTCGGCGTCCACCAGGCCCGGTCGGCCGAACTCGTCGTCAGCCTGCTCGCCGTGCTCAAGGCCGGCGGCGCGTACGTGCCGCTGGACCCGAACTACCCGCAGGACCGCCTGGAGTACATGCTCGACGACGCCGGTGCGGCCGTGCTGCTCTGCGACCCCGGGCTGGAGGACGCGCTGGACCCGGCCGGGGCCCGGGTGGTGGCCGTGGACGCCGCCGCCGGGGACGGCTACCCGGCCGAGTGCCCGCCGCCGCTGGCCACCGCGGACCGCCTCGCGTACGTCATCTACACCTCCGGCTCCACCGGCCGGCCCAAGGGCGTGCAGATCCCGCACGGCGCGCTGCTCAACCTGCTGCAGTCCTTCGAGCGGGACCTCGCGATCACCGAGCAGGACCGGCTGCTGGCGGTCACCTCCCTCTCCTTCGACATCGCGGGCCTGGAGGTGTACCTGCCGCTGCTGGCCGGCGCCGAGCTCGTCCTCGCCCCGGACATCGCGGTGGACGGGCCCCGGCTGCGCGAGCACCTGGAGCGCACCCGCCCGACCCTGATGCAGGCCACCCCCTCCAGCTGGCGCCTCCTGGTCGAGGCCGGGCTGCGGCCGGACGAGGGGCTGCGGGTGATCTCCGGCGGCGAGGCCCTGCCCGCCGACCTGGCCGGTGAACTGACCGCCCGCTTCCCGGTGGTCTGGAACGCCTACGGCCCGACCGAGACCACCATCTGGTCCTGCCTGCAGCGCGTGGCCCCGGACCGGCCGGTCGGACTCGGCCGCCCGATCGCCAACACCCGGGTGCACGTGCTGGACGAGCACCTCGGCCTCGTCCCGGACGGCGTGCCGGGCGACCTCCACCTCGGCGGCGACGGCCTGGCCCGCGGCTACCTCGGCCGGCCGGACCTGACCGCCGACCGCTTCCTGCCGGACCCGTTCGCGGGCGACGGCGCCCGGATGTACCGCACCGGCGACGTGGTGCGTCGACTGCCCTCCGGCGAACTGGAGTTCCTCGGCCGCTCGGACCACCAGGTCAAGCTGCGCGGCTTCCGGATCGAGCTGGGCGAGATCGAGACGGTGCTGGCCCGGCAGCCCGGCGTCGGCCGGGTCGTGGTGGCCGCCCGCGAGGACCGCGCGGGCGACCCGCGGCTCGTGGCCTACCTCACCGCGGCGGACGGCGCCGCCCCGGCCACGGCCGACCTGCGCGCCGCGGTCGCCGCCGCGCTGCCCGAGTACATGGTGCCGAGCGCCTTCGTGGTGCTCGACGCCTTCCCGCTCACCCCGAACGGCAAGGTGGACCGCAACCGGCTCCCCGCCCCGGGCCGCGAGGAGACCACCGCCGGGGAGTTCGTCGAACCGCGCACCGACACCGAGCGCGCGCTGGCCGCGATCTGGGCCGACGTGCTCGGGATCGAGAAGGTCGGCGTCACCGACAACTTCCTCGACCTGGGCGGCAACTCGATCTCCGCGCTGCGCGTGGTGATGCGACTGCCGGACATCACCGACGTCGACGTGCCGGTCGCGGCGCTCTTCGAGGGCGGCACCGTGGAGAAGCTCGCCCGGATCGTGGACGGCGAACTCGCCGCCGACCGCGGCGTGGTGGTGCCGTTCCGCTCCACCGGCGGCCGGCCGCCGCTGTTCTTCGTCCACCCGCTGGGCGGCGCCGTGTTCAGCTACGCGGACCTGGTCGACGAGCTCGACGAGGCGCAGCCCTTCCACGGAGTGCAGGCCCCGGAGTACGCCGGTCCGGACGTGCCGCGCCCGGACACCGTCGAGGAGATCGCCGCGCTCTACCTGGAGCACCTGCGGGCCGTCCAGCCCGAGGGGCCGTACCACCTCGGCGGCTGGTGCATGGGCGGCATGGTCTCCTACGAGATGGCCCGTCAGCTCCAGCGGGCCGGGCAGGAGGTGGCCGCCCTCGTGGTGGTCAGCGCCAGCATCGACGACCCGGTGCCGCCGCGCTACACCGTCTCCGAGTCGGCCGCCATCATGGGTGCCTTCGCCCACAAACTGCCCACCACCGAAGCCGAGCTGGAGGCGCTGGACCCGGAGGCCCGGCTGCGCTTCGTGCTCAAGCTGACCAAGGGCACCGCCGACGAGCGCGAGGACGCGGCCAGCGTCGAGGACCTGCGCCGGCTGGTCCGGCTGTACCAGCGCCACGCCCGCGCGCTCATCCGCTACCGGGACACCCCGCGCGAGCCGTTCCGCGGCGACATGCTGCTGATCCGCGCCGAGCACGAGATGTTCAGCGGCTGGGACTTCGGCTGGACCCGCCGGGTCGACGGCCGGCTGCTGATCGACGTGTCGCCCGGCAACCACTTCTCGATGCTGGAGCGGCCCAACGTGCCCAAGCTGGCCGCCCGCATCGAGGCCGCGCTCGCCGGCGAGCCCGCCGGAGACGTCTCCGTCTGACCCGCCCCCCGGCCGGCCGCACGGCCGGTCCGCGCCCGTCCGGCCGGCCGGGGCGCCGAACCCACCACCGCACCCTGAGGAGCCCCACCATGTCGACCGCCGCCGCCGAGGCCGCACCCGGTTCCGGGGAGGAGGAGGCCGCACCCCGCCCCAGCCTGTGGCGCAACGCCGACTTCACCAAACTGTGGATCGGCCAGTCGGCCTCCCTGTTCGCCGCCCAGATCAGCGAGTTCGCGCTGCCGCTGACGGCCGTGCTCGCGCTGGCCGCGAGCTCCCAGCAGGTCGGCCTGCTGTCCACCACGGTCAGACTGCCCTACCTGCTGGTCTCGCTGTTCGCCGGCGTGCTGGTCGACCGGGTCCGCCGGCGCAACCTGATGGCCGCCGCCGACCTGGGCCGGGCCCTGATCCTCGGCCTGGTCCCGGTGCTGTACGCGATGCACCGGCTCGGCATCGGCTGGCTGTACGTGCTCGGCTTCCTGGCCGGCTGCTGCACCGTCCTGTTCGACGTGGCCGCGCAGGCCTACCTGCCCCGGCTGGTCGACCGCGAGGACCTGGCGGCCGGCAACTCGGCGCTGGGCAGCAGCCAGTCGGCCGCGACCATCGGCGGCCCGGCGATCGGCGGCGTGCTGGTGCAGTGGCTGAGCGCACCGCTCGCGGTGGCCGCCGCGTCCGTCTCCTACCTGCTGTCGGTCCTGAACATCTGGCTGATCCGGCACCGGGAGCAGCCCGCCGAGCCGACCGGCGACGGCGGGGCCGCCGGCACCCTGCGCCAGGTGCGGGAGGGGCTGCGCCTGGTGTTCCGCAACGAGCCGCTGCGCACCATGACGCTGATGGCCTCCACCTTCAACCTGTCCTTCACCGCCTTCGAGGTGGTCTTCGTCCAGTACATGCCGCACACCCTGGGGCTGAGCGCGGGCGAGATCGGCCTCGTGATGGCGGCGCTCGGCCCCGGCTTCCTGGTGGGCGCGGTGTTCGCCGGCCGGCTGCCGAAGAAGCTCGGCTACGGCCGGACCATGCTGCTCACCGCGTGCGTGGCCAACCTCGTCATGCCGCTGATCGCCCTGGTGCGCGGCAGCGGACCGGTGGAGACCGGCGCGCTGATGGCCGTCAACTTCGTCTTCGCCTCGTTCGGCGTGGCCAACAACGTGACCATGGTGACGATCCGCCAGTCCATCACGCCGGACTCGCTGCAGGGCCGGGTGGCGGCCACCAACCGGTTCGTGGCCATGGGCATCGCCCCGGTGGGCGCGCTGGTCGGCGGCGGGCTCGGCTCGCTCCTCGGCCTGCGCACCACCGTCCTGATCACCACCCTCGGGTTCTGCCTGGCTCTGATCCCGCTCGGCACCTCCTCGCTGGTGCGGATCAAACACCGCCTGCCCGACCCGATCTCCGACGAACTCCGTTCCCACTGAGTTCCAACCGAAAGGCATTGCCGTGCAGGAGTACCAGCCGGTGCACACCGTCGTCGTCAACGACCAGGAGCAGTACTCGGTCTGGCCCGTCCTCGTCCCCGTCCCGGCGGGCTGGCGCGAGACCGGCTTCCGGGGCGACCGGGCCGCGTGCCTGGCGCACGTGGCCGAGGTGTGGACGGACCTCCGACCGCTCGCCGTCCGCTAGCCGTTCGCACAACCCCGAGGAAGCCCCATGGACTTCAGTCTCTTCTACTTCGCCGACGGCTCGGACGACCCGTCCCGCGGGAGGTACCGCCTCCTGCTGGACGGGGCCCGGTTCGCCGACACCCACGGCTTCGCGGCCGTGTGGACCCCGGAGCGGCACTTCCACCCGTTCGGCGCGCCCTACCCGAACCCCTCGGTGACCGGCGCCGCCGTCGCCGCGGTGACCGAGCGGATCGGCGTCCGGGCCGGCAGCGTCGTCGCCCCGCTGCACCACCCGCTGCGGATCGCCGAGGAATGGGCGGTGGTCGACAACCTGTCGAACGGCCGGGCCGGCATCTCCCTGGCCTCCGGCTGGAACGCGGTGGACTTCGCGCTGCGGCCCGAGGGCTACCCGGAGCGCAAGCAGGCCGTGCTGGACACCGTCGACGCCCTGCGGGCGCTGTGGCGCGGCGAGCCGCTGCCGGTGGTGGACGGCGCCGGGAACCCGGCCGAGGTGCGGGCCTTCCCGCGGCCGGTCCAGCCCGAACTGCCGGTCTGGGTCACCAGCGCCGGCGGGCCGCAGACCTTCGAGGCCGCCGGGCGGGCCGGTGCGGGCGTCCTGACCCACCTGCTGGGCCAGGACTTCGACCAGCTCGCCGAGAAGATCGCCGTCTATCGCAAGGCGCTGGCCGCCCGGCCCGGCCACGACGGCCGGCCCGGACACGTCGTGCTGATGCTGCACAGCTTCCTCGGCGAGGACCCGGAGCAGGTCCGCGAGACCGTCCGCGAGCCGTTCACGCAGTACCTGAAGAGCTCCTTCCGGCTGATCGCCCGCTCCGCGACCAGCCTGCTCCAGGGCTTCGACGTCGACAAGCTCCGCGAGTCGGACGTGGACTTCCTGGTCCGCCGCTCCTTCGACACCTACTACGACTCCAGCGGCCTGTTCGGCACGGTCGAGCAGGCGTCCGCGGTCGTGGAGCGGGCCAGGGCCGCCGGCGTCGACGAACTGGCCTGCCTGATCGACTTCGGCATCCCGGACGAGACCGTCCTCGCGGGCCTGGAACACCTGGACCGGCTCCGGCAGCGGAGCGCCGGATGAACCGGACCGCGCCGGACCCGGACGCGTTCCGCAGCGTGGCGGGCCGCTTCGCCACCGGCGTGACCGTGGTGGCCACCCGGTCGGCCGACGGGCCGTTCGGCATGACCGCGAACTCCTTCGCCACCGTCTCGCTCGACCCGCTGCTCGTCCTGGTCTGCGTCGGCCACAAGGCCCGGATCCGCGAACACCTGCTCGCCACCGGCGCCTTCGCGGTCACCGTGCTCGGCGCCGGGCAGCAGGCCACCGCGCGCCGCTTCGCCGACCCCCGGCGGCCGCTCGGCGCGGCCGCCTTCGCCGACGACGCCTGGGCGCCGGGGCCGGCCACCGGCAGCCCGGTGCTGCTCGACGGCGCCGGCTGGTTCGACTGCACGGTCCACGCCGTCCACCCGGCCGGCGACCACGCGATCGTCGTCGGCGCGGTCCAGGCGATCGGCCGCCCGCCCGCCGCGCAGCCGCTGGTGTTCTCCGGCGGCGCCTTCCACACCACCGCCCCCGCGCTGGAGATACCCGCATGACCTCCGACGCCATCGCCCGCGACCCGGCCGCCTCCCGGGGCCCGGCCCCCGCCCAGCCCGGCGCCCGCCGCGGCGGCACCCTGCACATCCTGCGCGACGCCGCCTACGACCACCTGGACCCGCAGCGCAGCTACACCCTCCAGTCGATGGCCGTCGGACACCTGCTCTTCCGCACCCTGACCATGTTCCGCGAGGACGGCGCCGGCGGCCGGGTGCTGGTCGGCGACCTCGCCGAGACGCCCGGCCGCGACGTCGACGGCGACGGCCGCACCTGGGAGTTCACCCTCAAACGGGGCGTCCGGTTCGAGGACGGCCGCGAGGTCACCGCCGCCGACGTCGCGTACGGGATCGCCCGCTCGTTCGCGCCGGAGGTCTCCGACGGCCCGACCTACCTGCGCACCTGGCTCGGCGAGAACGGCGACTACCCGGGCCCGTACGCGGCCGGCCCCGCCGACGTGCCCGGCCTGGAGACGCCGGACTCCCACACCCTCGTGTTCCGCTTCCGCGAGCCGCACCCCGACCTGCCGTTCGCCGCCTCCCAGGCGGTCACCGCGCCCGTCCCGCGCGACGCCGACACCGGCGCGGACTACGACCTCGCCCCGGTCGCCAGCGGCCCGTACCGGATCGCCGAACACGTCCCCGACAAGCGGATCACCCTGGAGCGCAACCCGCACTGGGACCCGGCCACCGATCCCGTCCGGCACGACCACCCCGACCGGATCGAGATCGAGCTCGGCGTCGGGAGCGGCGAGCAGAACCTGCGGGTCAGGGACGAACGGGGCCACGACGCCCGGGCGGTGGCCGAGAACAACGCCCCGCAGGCGGTCGGTGCGCAGCTGCTCGCCGACCCGTCCCTGGCCGGCCGGCTGCGCCGCGACCCGACCCCGCTGATCTGGTACCTGGTGATCAACACCGCCCGGGTCACCGACCCCGACGTGCGCCGGGCCGTCGCCCGCGCGGTGGACCGCGTCGGCGTCCGCGCCGTCATGGTGGGCGACACCCAGGGCGAACCGGTGCACACCATCCTGCCCGCCGCCACCATCGGCCACCGCGACTACCCCGACCCGAACCCCGGCGGCCCGAACGGCGACCCCGCGGCCGCCGCGGAGCTGCTCGCGGGCCGGACGCCCGAGCTGAGGCTGCTCAGCCGGGACGGCGACTACTTCCTGGCCGGCAGCCGCGCGCTCGCGGACAGCCTGGACCGGGCCGGGTTCCGCACCGAAGTGGTGGAGATCGACCGGCCCTCGCACAACGGCGCCCTGAAGACCCGCGGCAACCCGTACGACCTCTACATGATGTGCCTGGCCGCCGACTGGCCCGGAGCCTCCACCCTGCTCGGCGCCTTCGACGGGCGGACCATCGGCCCGAGCGGCAACGACAACACCAGCTACCTCGCCGATCCGGCGGTCGACGCCGAGATCGAGCGCATCGGCCGGCTGCCCGCCGAACCGGCCGCCGGCGAGTGGGCGGCCCTGGACGAGCTGCTCATGCGCGACCACGTGCCGGTCGTGCCGCTGTTCTCCTACGTGCACCTCGCGCTGCACGGCTCGCAGGTGGGCGGGGTGTTCACCTCCTCCTTCCTCGGCACCCCGGTCTACTACAACGCCTACGTCACCGACACCGGTGTCCCGGACGCCGATGTCACGCATGCCGACGTCACCGCCCTGGAGGACTGACATGGCCGACCAGCCCACGCTCTACGAGCGGTTCACCGCGACCGCGCGGCGCCATCCCGAGCTCAGCGCGCTGGAGGTCGGCGACCGTCGGCTCGGCTACGCCGAACTCGCCGAGCAGGCCCGGCTGGCGGCCGTCCGGCTGGTGGCCGGGTGCGCCGGCCGTACGCCGCGCCGGGTCGGCGTGCTGGCCAACCGCAGCGTCGCCGCGTACGCCGGCTACCTGGCGGTCCACCGGCTCGGCGCCACCGCCGTCCCGCTCAACCCCGGCTTCTCCGCCGACCGGCTCGCCGCCGTCGCCGAACTGGCCCGGCTGGACGTCGTGCTGAGCGAGGCGCCGGCGCCGGGCCTGCCGGTGCCGGTGGTGCTCGCCGACGCGCCGGCGGACCCCGCGGACCAGGCGCCGGTGGGGGCGGCCGGGCCGGACGACATCGCCTACATCCTGTTCACCTCCGGCTCGACCGGCACGCCCAAGGGGGTGCCGGTGCTGCAGCGCAACGTCTCGGCGCTGCTGGACCACGTCATCCCGCGGTACGAACTGGGCCCCGGCTGCCGGCTGTCGCAGACCTTCGACCTCACCTTCGACCCGTCGGTGTGGGACATGTTCTCGGCCTGGGGCTCCGGCGCGACCCTGGTCGTGCCGACCCGCAGCGAACTGGTGCGCCCCGCCCGCTTCATCGCCCGGCAGCGGATCACCCACTGGTTCTCGGTGCCGTCGATCATCAACTACGCGCACCGGCTGCGCGACCTGGCCCCGGACAGCATGCCCAGCCTGCGCTGGAGCGGATTCTGCGGCGAGCGGCTGACCGTGCAGCAGATCGACCTGTGGCGCCGGGCCGCGCCCGGCAGCCTGCTGGAGAACCTGTACGGTCCGACCGAGACCACCGTGATCTGCACCGAGTACCGGCTGCCCACCCGGCCCGAGGAGTGGCCGTCCCCGGCGAACGGCACCGTCCCCATCGGCGAGCCCTACCCCCACCTGGACTTCCTGGTCCTGGACGAGGACGGACTCCCGGCGCAGGAGGGCGAGTTGTGCATTCGCGGGTCGCAGCGATTTCCCGGCTACCTCCAGCCCTCCGACAACCCCGGGCGCTTCGTCTCCTTCGACGGGACCCGGGCGGTGATCCACCAGGAGGAGACGGTGGGCCCGGAGCTCTACTACCGGACCGGGGACCGGGTCGCGGTGAGCGGCCACGGCCTGGTCCACCTCGGCCGGCTGGACCAGCAGGTCAAGATCCGCGGCCACCGCATCGAACTCGGCGAGGTGGAGGCGGCCCTGCGCGCACTGCCGGGCGTCACCGACGCGGTGGTGCTGGCGCTGCCCGACGCCCACGACGAGCTGGGCCTGGAGGCCTGCTACACGGGCGGGGAGCAGGATCCGGTGGCGCTGCGCTCGCTGCTCGGCGACCTGCCCCCGTACATGGTGCCGCGCGGCTTCACCCACCTCGACGCGCTGCCGCTCAACCCCAATGGCAAGACCGACCGCCGCGCCCTGGCGGCCTCACTCACCGAAGGTGTCCGATGAGCATCGTCCTGGTCGGGGCCGCCCCGATCCTCGAAGGCTACCTGCGCGCGGCGGAGCGGCTCGGCCTGGAGATCGCCCTCGTGGAGACCGCCGCGCGGGCCGCCGAACTGCGCGAGCGGTACGACTGCATCACCGCCACCGCCGAGGTCGACCCGGCGGCGACCGGACGGGACGACGGCTGGATCCGGCCCACCGCCGAACTGGTCCGCCGGGTGCGTCCGGAGGGCGTGGTGGCCTCCTCCGAGGTGCACGTGCTGGCCGCGGCGATGGCCCAGGAACAGCACCGCCTGCCCGGTCCCGGCCTGGACGCGGCGGCCATCTCCCGGGACAAGAGCCAGCAGCGCTTCCGGTTCGCGGCCGCCGGTCTGGCCAACCCCGAGCACCTCAAGACCCCGCGGCTGTCGGCCGCCACCGAGTGGGCGGCCGGCCGTCTGCCGGTCGTGGTCAAGGCGCTCGACCGGGCGGGCAGCGAGGGCGTCGAGCGGGTCGCGACCCCGGCGGAGTGGGCCGACGCGGTCGCCCGGCGGGACACCGAGGGCGCCCTGCTGGTGGAGGACTACGTCGAGGGCCAGGAGTACAACTGGGAGGGGCTGGCGGTCGACGGCCGGGTCTGCTTCGGCAGCCTGACCCGCAAACTCACCACCAACGCACCGGACTTCGTCGAGCTCGCGCACTTCGCCGGGCACCAGCGGACCGACCCGGAGCTCGGCCGCGCCGCCGACGCGCTCGGCCAGGCGGTGGCGGACGCGATCCGGATGCGGACCGGGATCATGTTCGTCGAGTTCCGGACCAGGGGTACCGACCTGGTGATCATGGAGGTCGCGGTCCGGGCCCCCGGCGACCACTGCATGGAGGCGACGTCGATCGTGGCCGGCACCGACCTGTTCGCCGACGTGCTCACCCTCGCCCGGGGCGGCACGTTCCAGCCGCCCTCCGACGTCGCCATGCACCACGCGGGCAGCTGCTTCGTGACGGCCGACCGGACCGGCGTGCTGAAGTCGGCCGGCGAGCACGAGTGGCTGGCCTGGCCCGGCGTGGTGCGCGGCGGCGTCAACGCCGAACCGGGCGCGGTGGTGGGGCCGCCGCACTCCTCGCAGGAGCGGATCGGCTGGGCGATCCTGGACTGCGCCACGCCGGAGGACCTGGAGCGCACGGTCGACCGCTTCCTGGCGGTCCGCCCGACGCTGGCCTGATCGCAACGCTCGGGGCGCGGAGCGGAGGCTGTTTCCGCCGAGGGGCGGAGACAGCCTCCGGTCAGGGGTGCCGGTCAGGGGTGCTGGAAGGACACCTCCGGGTTCGCCGCCGACGGGCCGTCGAGCAGGGGCTCGTGGAGGCCCTTCAGGGTCTGGTCGAAGAAGGCGCCGACGTACTCCCGCGTCAGCTGCATCCCGCGCTCGGGTGAGGTGGTCGTGCCGGGAGGGAGCGGGAGGCCGGCCTCGGCGGCCAGGACCGGGACGTCCGTGAAGCTCGCGTGCGTGGTGCCGGCGACGGCCAGCCAGGGCTTGTAGCCGTCCCAGCCCGCCCAGGCCTGCCCCCACGACGGGTCGCCGCTGCCGGCGGAGTGGTCGCTCTGCTTGCCGAGCAGGAGGAACGCGCGTCCGTCGAGCTTGTCGGTCGGGACCGGCGGGAAGAAGGATCCGTCCATGTTCACCCCGGCGAGGATCCGCTCGTCCGCGGCCATCGCGTTCAGCGTCGACGCGCCGCCGATCGAGTGCCCGGCCATGCCGATGCGGTCGCGGTCGATCAGGTGCGCGAGGCGCCAGACCGGGTGGTGCCCGGTGAGCCGGTCCAGGACGAACGACACGTCCTTCGCCCGGCTGTCGGGGAGCGAGTCGGGTGCCCCGCTGTCGCACAGCGCGCACCCCGGGGTGCTGCCGTCGGCGAGCGTCTCGCCGGAGTCCTCGTAGGTGTGGCCGACCAGGGCCACGACGTACCCGCGGCTCGCCAGGTCGGCCGCCAGGCCGGTCAGCGTGGCGTGGGGGTTCTCGAAGCCGGGGGAGAGCACCACCAGCGGGTGCTTCCCGCCCGCGGCCTTCGCGCCGGTGTACGCGTAGGTCTTGGTGTCGACGAGGTCCTGCGGCCGCAGACCGGTGCCCGGCGGCACCCGCGTCGCGAGGAAGTTCTGCGCCTCGCCGGGGGTCATGTACGGGGCGGCCTCCCCGGTGCCGGGCCGGGCCGGGTAGAACATCGACACCGTCAGCTGCCGCGGCCCGGCCGCGGGCACCCACGGATCGGTGCGGTCCGGGTCGGTCAGGTGCAGCACCTCCTCGCCGGCCGCGAACGGCCCGGTGGGGCGGGGGAGTTCACCGTGGAAGGCAGCGCTCGCGGAGGCGGGCGCGGAGGTGGCGACGGGCTGCGCGGGCGAGGCCATGGCGGCCCCGGCCAGCGGGAGCGGAAGAGCGAGGACGAGGGCGGTGACGGCGGCTGCGCGGCGGTATCGGTTCATGCCGTTGAGACTAGATTCGGGGCCTGGCCCCCCGAATCCGCCTGCCGATGCAAGTTCTGACGAGCCATCATCTATGCGAATCAGCGGTGTCATCCCTTTGGATGACGACCGGCCGTTTCCGTCAGGCGGCCGCCGCGGGCAGTTCCACCGTGATGTGCAGGCCGCCCCCGGGGCGCGGGGTGAGGGTGAGCGTTCCGTCGTGCGCGCGGGTGATGGAGTGGACGATCGCCAGGCCGAGGCCGACGCCCGCGTGGTCGGTGCGGACGCGGCCGGTGCCGCGCTGGAACGGCTCGGTGAGGGTCGCGACCAGGTGCGGGGAGAGCTGCTCGCCGGTGTTGTCGACGGTGAGCAGCACGACGCCCGGGCGGGTCCGAGTGTCGATGCGTACCGTTCCCCCCTCGGGCAGGTTGTGGACGATGGCGTTGTGCACGAGGTTCACGGTCAGCTGTAGCAGCAGTGCCGGCGATCCGGTCGTGGGGGCGACGGTGCCGGAGGTTTCCAGGGTGATGCCGTGCCGTTCGGCGAGCGGCAGGAGCGTCTCGGCCGCCTCCTCCGCCAGGAGGGACAGGTCGACGGGCTCCCGGGTGAAGGAGCGCTGGTCGGCCCGGCTGAGCAGGAGCAGCGCCTCGGTGAGCTCGATCGCCCGGGTGTTGACGGCGTGGAGGCGGTCGACGATCCCGGCGACGTCCGGGTCGGGGTCGGTGCGGGCGACGTCGAGGAGCGCCTTGGTGGTCGCCAGCGGGGTGCGCAGCTCGTGCGAGGCGTTGGCGGCGAACCTACGCTGTTCGTCGACGTGGGCTTCGAGCCGGGCCAGCATGGTGTCGAAGGCGTCGGCGAGTTCCCGGAACTCGTCCGCGCGGCCCGGCAGTCGGATCCGGTGCCGGAGGGATCCGGTCGCGGCCAGCCGGGTGGCCTCGGTGACGCGGTTCAGCGGGGCGAGCACCCGGCCGGCCAGGAGCCAGCCGCCGACCAGGCCGAACACCAGCAGGAACGCCAGTACGACGGCCGCCCTCGGGGCGAAGACGTGCAGGAGGTTCGACCGGACGGGGAACACCCCGTTGTTGGTCGGGGTGTCGGTGGAGCCGGGGATGAGGAACGCCCGGTCGGGGACGTACCGCAGCAGGAAGAGCCAGACCGCGGCGAGCAGCAGGACGGCGGCGACCATCAGGAACCCGGCGTAGCTGAGGGCCAGTTTCAGGCGGACGCTCGGTCCGGGGGCCCTAACCACGGTCGGCTCCAGTGCTTCCCGTGGCGTCGATGCGGTAGCCGACGCCCGGCACGGTGGCGATGATCCACGGCTCGCCGAGGCGCTTGCGCAGGGCGGAGACGGTGATGCGCACGGCGTTCGTGAACGGGTCGGTGTGCTCGTCCCAGGCCCGTTCCAGCAGTTCCTCGGCGCTGACCGCACCGCCCTGCGCGGCGACCAGGACTTCGAGCACGGCGAACTGCTTCCTGGTCAGCGCGACGAAGCGGCCGTCCCGGTAGACCTCGCGCCGGAACGGGTCCACCCGCAGGCCGGCGAGCTCCAGCACCGGGGGCCGGTTGTGGCCGCGTCTGCGGTCCAGGGCCCGGAGCCGGAGGGCGAGCTCCCGGAGTTCGAAGGGCTTGGTGAGGTAGTCGTCGGCGCCGAGTTCGAACCCGGAGGCCTTGTCGTCGAGCCGGTCGGCCGCGGTGAGCATCAGGATCGGCATGCCGCTGCCGGAGGCGACGATGCGCCTGGCGATCTCGTCACCGGACGGCCCGGGGACGTCGCGGTCGAGGACGGCGATGTCGTAGGCGTTGACGCCGAGCAGCTCCAGCGCGGTGTCGCCGTCACCCGCGATGTCGGCCGCGATCGCCTCCAGCCGCAGGCCGTCCCTGATGGCCTCGGCCAGGTAGAGCTCGTCCTCGACGATCAACACGCGCATCCCCCGATGCTACGAGCCCGCACATATCGTCCGCGTATCGGAAATCGCATACGCCCCGGCAACGCCGACGCCCGTTGACTGGCGGAATGAACCTCAAGCAGGACGTGACGACGACCGCCGGTGAGCGCACGCGAACGGAGGAGCCGACCGCACGGCGCACGCCGCTGCACCGGGCGCTCCGCGCCGCCTCCCGGCCGGAGCCGTGGAAGCGCGGCCCGGTCCTCACGGCGCTGGCGCTGCTGCTGGGCCTGGTCCTGCTGCTGCACGCGCAGATCCCGAACGGCGTCTGGCACCTCGGCAGCCTGGTGGAGAACCTCCTGCCGTGGTTCGGCCTGTTCGTCCCGCTGCTGCTGGTCGCGGCGCTGTGGCGCCGATCGGCCGCCGCCGTGGTGGCGCTGCTGCTGCCGGTCACGGCGTGGCTCACCCTCTTCGGCGGAGTGCTCGCCGACAAGTCCCGCCCGGGCGGCGACCTCACCGTGGCCGAGCAGAACGTGGACGCCGACAACCCCGACCCGGGCGGCACCGCACGTCGCCTGGCCGCCTCCGGCGCCGACCTGCTGGCCCTGGTGGAGCTGACCCCGCAGTCCACGGACGCGTACGAGAAGGGGCTCGCGGCGGCGTACCCGTACCACGTGGTCCGGGGCACCGTCGGCCTCTGGAGCAGGCTGCCGCTGGGCGACGCCCAGCCGATCGACGTCATGGACTACGGGCCGCTGGCGGACACCCGGCCGGTGGACGGCAAAGCGGCCGAGAACCGGGCGCTGCGCACCACGGTGGCCACGGACCGCGGGCCGCTGACCGTGTACGTGGCACACCTGGGGTCCGTCCGGGTCCTCCCCTCGTCGGGCTTCTGGACGGCCTCGCGTGACATCGGCGTGCAGGCGATCGGCCGGGCCGTCGCCGCCGACGCGAGCGAGCGGACGCTGCTGCTGGGGGACCTGAACGGCAGCCTGGACGACCGCGCGTTCGCCGGCCTCACCGCCCGGATGCGCTCGGCCCAGGAGACCGCCGGGGACGGCTTCGGTTTCAGCTACCCGGCCTCGTTCCCGGTGGTGCGGATCGACCAGATCCTGGTCCGCGGCGTGACGGCGACGAGCTCCCGGGTGCTGCCGGACACCGGCAGCGACCACCTGCCGGTCGCGGCGGGCATCAGGTGGTGAACGCCTGCCGGGCACCGCGGTCCGGCCGGCGGCATCCAGCGGCATTCGGCGGCATTCGGCGGCATCGAGCCCGGGCCCGCGGCCGTCCGTCCCGCAGCCGGTGATCACCAGCCTGCCGCGGGGCGTGAGTTCGGCGGTGGGCACGGGCACCACCCGACCGCGTCCCGGCGGTACGTCACAAGCGGGTTCGGGTCCGTCAGCCGCCGACCCCGACGGCGTGCCGGAAGGTCTCCCGCGCGGCCACCATGTCGATCATCGCGCGGGCGACGTCCTCCCGGGCGACGCTGGTCGCGGCCGGGCCGGATTCGACGTCGCGCCGGGTGCGACCGCGCCCGGGGGCGTCGGTCAGCCGCGGCGGCCGGACGGCCGTCCAGTCGAGGTCGGTGTTGCGCAGCAGGCGCTCCATCGTCTCCAGGTCGGTGTAGAGGTCGCGGAGCACCGCCCACAGCAGTGGCGTGAAGACCTTGGACGCGAGGAGGGGCTGGCCGGTGCCGCCGCGGTTGAGCGGGCCGGCGCTCACCACGAGCAGGCGGCGGACCCCGGTGGCCGTCATGGCCGCGACCGCCGCACGCGCGGACGTGGAGGCGGGCTTCAGTGGGTCGGTGCGGCCGGCCTGGCCGATGCCGGAGAGCACGGCGTTGGCGCCCTCGACCACCGGCTCCAGCGAGGCGGGGTCGAGGGCGTCCGCGGTGACGACGGTGAGCCGCTCGTGCTGCAGGGGGAGGCGCGCCGGGTCCCGGACGGCGGCGGTGACGCGGTGCCCGTCGGCCAGGGCCAGGCGGACGAGGTGGCGCCCGATGCCTCCGGTGGCGCCGAGGACGGTGAGTTTCATGACCCCTCCCAGGGGTGGGTGCGCGAGGGTGGGTGAGTGTGGGTGGGTGAGTGCTCACTTACGTTCTCCTTCGATGGTGGGTGAGTGCTCACCCACCTGTCAAGGTACGCTGGGGCCCATGACGCGCGAGGGAACGCCGGAGAGCACGCACGAGGGCGCCGAGCCCCTGACCGGAGGGGCGCTCACCCGGGCCCGGGTGCTCGACGCCGCCGCCCGGCTGCTCGCCACCGTGGGTCTCACCCGCACCACGACGAAGCAGATCGCGCGCGAGGCGGGCTGCTCGGAGGCGGCGCTGTACAAGCACTTCCGGGACAAGGAGGAGATCTTCGTCCGGGTCCTGCGCGAACGCGCCCCCCGCCTCGCCGACGCCGTCGCCGAGCTGCCGGACCAGGCCGGGCAGGGCACCGTCCGTGAGCACCTGGAGACGCTGGTCCGGGTGGCCGTCCCGTTCTACCGCCGGTCGTTCCCGATGGCCGGCTCCCTGCTCGCCAGCCCCGAACTGCTCGCCGCCCACCGCGGCAAGCTCGGCGACGCCGGCCCGCACCAGGTCGGCGTCCACCTCGCCGAGTACCTGGCCGCCGAACAGCGCCTCGGCCGCGTCCCGGCCGCGCTCGACCCGCACGCGGCGGCGCTGCTCCTCATCGGCGCGTGCTTCCACCGGGCGTTCCTGGAGGTCTTCTACGCCGACGAGGCCCCGCCCGGCGTGCTGCTCCCGCCGACGACGGAGGAGTTCGCGACGGAGACGGTCCGCGCCCTCCTCGACGGCCTCACCCCGCGGGCCTGACCCCGGCTCACCACCCGTTGTCAGGCCCCGCTGTCAGGCCCCGTTGTCAGTGGCAGCGCCTAGATTCTGGGGAGTCGGCGGGCGGGCGCAGCGTCCGGGCCGCCGACGGAATCCAACTCCGTTGCCCGAAAGGGGTGTTCGCCGTGCCCGTCGCCGTGGATGAGCAGGTCACGTACATGGAGCTGTCGGAGGACGCCGGCACCGCGCACAAGTTCTACGAGGTGCGCGTCGCCGACTGCGTCGTGACCGTGCGCTACGGGCGGATCGGCGACGCCGGGCAGGTGAAGGCGACGAGCTACCCGAGCCCGGAGAAGGCCGCCGCGGCCGCCGCCAAGAAGGTGGGGGAGAAGGTCCGCAAGGGCTACGCCCCGGCCGTGCAGGGCGTGCGCCAGCGGCGCGCCACCACCCGGCGGCAGATCGTCAGCAGCCGTTCCACCGCCCGCCAGGCGCCGCTGCTGTGGCGCTTCCGCTCGGGCTCGCCCGCCTTCGGCATCTTCGTCGGCGAGGAGCACGCCTGGGTCGGCAACGAGGCCGGCGACGTCTACACGCTCACCCACGACGGCGAGGTGACGGGCCGCTTCGGCCTGCCCGACGGCGTCAAGTGCATCGTCGCGGACGACTGGTGGATCTACGCGGGCTGCGACGACGGCAAGGTCTACGACCTCGGCGGCAAGGTGCCGCGCGTCGCCTACGAGATCGCCGAGGACGTCGACATCTACTGGCTGGACATCCATGACGGCGTGCTCGGCGTCGCCGACGAGCGCGGCGGGCTGACCACGGTCGACCACGAGGACGAGTTCCAGTGGCGCCGCAAGGCCGAGGGCCGCGACGGCTGGATGGTGCGCTGCGACGCCGACGGCGTCTACCACGGCCACTCGCGCGGCGTCGCCCGCTACGCCTCCCGCGGCGGCGACCAGCTGTGGCACGCCGACACCAAGGGCGCCGTCCTGTTCGGCTGGCAGGTGGCCGACGACGTGTTCGCCGGCACCTCCCGGGGCTGGGTGCACCGGCTGCGCAAGGCGGACGGCACCGAGGTCGCGGCCTACCGGTGCGACGCCGCCGTGTTCTCCTGCGCGGCCTCGCCGGACGGCGCGTACGTCTTCGCCGGCGACAACCACTCCTCGGTGTACTGCTTCGCCGCCGACGGCACCCGGCTGTGGAAGCTCGCCACCGGCTGCGGATCGGCCTACAGCATGCAGTACCGCGACGGCCGGCTCTACCTGGTGACCACCGACGGCTCGCTGGCCTGCCTGGACGCGAGCGAGGCCGCCATCGGCGCCGCCGAGGCCGGCACCCTGCCGCGGACGGCCGAGGTGCGCGGCGCCGACGTCGAGCGCGTGCTGCCGGGCCGGGCGCTGGAGACGGTCGCGGCGGGCGCGGGCTTCGGCGGCGTGGAGGTGGAGTGCGTGCAGGACGGCGCCCGGCTGCGGGTGCGCGTCGTGTCGGCCGGGTACGACCCGACCTGGCGCGTGCAGTTCCCGAAGGACGTCCGGGTGGCCGGGGCGCGCTACCTCGTCGCGGAGGTCCGCGAGTCCGCCGGCGGCGGCTTCTACCGGGCCCGAGGGGACATCAAGCGCTTGCTGTGAAAGGCCACTTGCCGCTCACGCGAGCGTCTCGCAGAGGTTCTCCACCCGGTGCTGCACCAGCACCTGCGGCTGCCCGTCCGGGTGGACCAGCAGCGTCACGCCGCCGCTGAACAGGAAGTCGCCGGGGGCGTGGTACGGGTTCCCGGCGCGGACGCGGGCGGAGATGTGCGAGTCCTTCGGGATCAGCCACAGGACGCTGTGGTCGGGCAGCTTGTACTCGGTGGCCTTGCCGCTCTGGTCGCGGTCGACGCTGCGCCCGCTGTCCACGTTGGTGTAGCGCAGCACCAGCGGGCCGCGCCACAGCACCTCGGCCGGCGAGCCGTCGGGGTAGCGGGCGGCGACCTTGGTCTCCTCGCCCTCCACCAGCACCCCGATGAGCAGGTGGAACGGGCAGAGCGCGCCGGCCGGGAAGTCCTCGTCGCCGCTCGTGTACGGCTGCCAGCCGTCGTCACCGCCCGTGTGGGCCTGAGCGGTCGGGGCCACGGTGAGCAGTGCGGCGGCCAGCGCCGCGGCGGCGGCCAACGGTCGGGCGGCCCGGCGCAGGAACATGACGGGCAGGGACAAAGCGGGCAGGGACATGACGGGCCTCCTGGCGTGTCACGGACGAGAGAGGGGTGCGCGCCCCCTCCCCTGCGGGGGGCGCGGTGGCTATCGTCGAACGGCGGACGCGTCGCCCGCGATGCTTTCGGCCGAGGCCGAAACCGACCAGGCCGCGACGACGGCGGAGGGGGCACGGTGCTGCGGATCCACTTCACCGCCGAGGACCTGCTCGGCGTCCGCTTCGCCGACGGACCGGCGCCGCTCCTGGAACTCGGCCTCGCCGTCGCGATGCTCCAACGCCACGACGGCGGACCGGGGTTCGCCCGATGGCGCCGCTCGCTGAGCACGCCCCGGGCCCGGGCCGCCGTCGCCCCGCTGCGGCAGCTCGTGCCGCCCAGCGGCGCCGGTCCGCTCTTCCTCGACCCGCCGAGCGACGGCCTCGACCAGGGCCTGGAGACCGTCCGCAGCTCGACCGGCACGCTCGTGCGCCGCGAGCTGACCCGCGTCACGACCAAGGGCGGGCTGCCCGCCACCACCCTGCTGCGCCACCTCGCCGACCAGGACCAGGACGCCTGGCAGTACCTGGAACGCGCCATGCGCGCCGCCTACCCGGACCTCGTCGGCGCCGTCTGGCCCCGCCTGCGCACCGGCTTCGACACCGATCTCGCCTGGCGCGCCCGCGTCCAGCGCGAACACGGCCTGCGCGGGATGCTCGCCGGCCTCCACCCGGGCAGCCGGTGGCGCGGCAGCGTCCTGGAGATCCCCGTCGAGCGTGAGGTGGACGTCCGGCCGGGCGGCACCGGTCTCGTGCTGATGCCCTCAGCGCAGTGGACCGGCGGCCCGCTGGCCGGCCCGTACCCACTGGGCACGCTGCTCGTCTACCCGGCCGTCACCCCGCTGCCGCTGCTCCCGGAGAGCGGGCCGGACGGCGGCCCGCAGGACGACCCGATCGCCGCCCTGCTGGGCCGCACCCGCGCGGCCGTCCTGCGCCTGGCCGACCGCGAGCCCACCACCAGCCAGCTCGCCGCGGAGCTCGGCATCAGCCTCGCCTCCGCCTCCGAACACGCCCGCGCGCTGCGCCGGGCCGGGCTGGTGACGACCGTCCGCAGCGGCCGGGCCGTGCGCCACAGCCGGACGGGGCTGGGGCACCGGCTGCTGTCACCTTGACCCGGTGTCAGGCGTTGCAGATCCCGCGCGCGTAGTCGACCGTCGCGGTGGCCTGCGAATACTGCCACTGCGGCGACAGGAGCTGCGTGTCCAACTGCCCGGCGGCCGCGCGGTCCTCGACGACGTACCCGAAGTCCTGGAGCCAGGCCGGGTAGAGGTTCTTGGAGCCGATGTAGAGCGCCGAGCCGTCGACCGAGACCAGCTTGTGGTGCAGGGCGTACGGGTGGCCGTCGGCCCAGGTCGCGGCCGGGGTGGCGCGGAAGCTCGCGAGCTGGAGGTTGCGGCACATGGCGGTGCGGGCCTGTCCCTGGTCGCCGAGGCGGGCGGCCAGGCGGGCCTTGAGGACGTCGCTGATCTCGTTCAGCGACTTGATCTGCGAGTAGCCTCCGCTGCCGACCGCGCCGCGGTTGGCCGGGTCGCTGACGACGATGCGCACCTTGACGCCGTCGGCCAGCTTGGCGGCCAGCAGGTCGTAGAGGCGGGCGTCGTAGTGGGGCATGGGCGGGCAGGTGCCGTTGAGGTCCTGCTGGGAGATCTCGATGTGGCTGCCGGCGGCGCCGACGAGCGCCCGCAGGGCGTTCTCCTCCGGGTTGACGGTCTCGTAGTCGCGGTCCCCGTTGGTGTTGTCGTGCAGGCCGACCGGGCCGCACTTCACGTCGGCGGGGTTCGGGAGGTCCTCGGGCCGGTACGCCGAGGCCGGGTCGGAGGCGCGGATGCCGACGCCGAGGCCGCCGACGGCGATCACCGGGACGCCGCCGGTCGCGGGCGCGTCCTCGGCGGCCGGGTTGAGCCGCTGCTCCAGGTCGGGGGTGCACGGGGTGCCGCCGGTGGAGGCGAACCACGCGGCGGAGAACGTGCCGGTGTTGCGGCAGGTCCAGTCCCACAGGGTGTCCAGGTAGGCGCCGGCGGAGGCGGCGGCTGGCCCGTTCAGCGCGAGGTCGACGTCCGAGACCGGGTGGCCGGTGTCGAGGTAGTCCTTCTTCCAGTTGTTGATGCCACCGGTGATGACGGTCCGTCCGTCGACGACCAGCAGCTTGGAGTGGTTCCAGGAGAAGGCCGTCTTCGATGTGGTCATCGAGGCGACTTCGAGCGTGACGGCCGACGCGGCGTCACCGAGCCTGGCCACCAGGTCGTCCCGGTACTTCGACGGGAGGGCGCCGATGTTCAGCAGCGGTGCGGCGCCGGCCAGGACCCGCACGTGCGGCCGGTTCCCGGCGGCGACGGAGGCCTTGAGGCCGGCCGCGATGGCGTCCTGGAAGGCGCCGTCCGGGAAGGGCGCGAGGGTGGATATGTCGACGGTGCGGGTGGCGCGGGAGATGTTCTCGCGCATCTTGTCGAGCAGGCGGCGGGTGCCGGGCCGGTCGGTGCAGGACGGGTCGCCCCAGCAGCCGGGGGTCTGGAGCAGCCAGGCGCCCGGGTCGTCGGCCGGGGCGTCGAGCCGGTTGCCGGCGGTGCGCTGCCAGACGGATCCGTCCAGGCCGGGCGAGACCTGACGCAGGGTCGCCTCGACGGCGTCGAGGTACGGGGTGGCGCCGGGCTGTGCGGGCGCGGGGGCTGGGGCGGATTCGGCGACGGCGGGGGTCGCGGTCAGGACGCCGAGGGCGACGGTGAGCGCGAGCGCCGAGGCGGCGGTCCGGCGGAGGGAAGGGGTGGGACGGTGGCGGTGCATGTACGAGTCCTTCACGAGGGTCCGGTGATATTCACCCGGTTGGCCCCGTAAAATTACCTTAATTTAACCATATCGAGTGTCAGGACCCCATCAAGGCACGGCTTTCGGCCATGCACCGGACGGCGATGCACCGGACGGCCACACGCAGGACGGCGGCGCCCGTCCGGGGCGCCGCCGTCCACCGCCTCACGGCAGGTACGTCACCGCCGGGAAGTCGCGCGACGGCCCGTCGAGCAGGTGCCCGCCGCGGTGGCGCAGGTGCTCGTCGAAGAACGCGAGCGGGTACGCCTGCTGGATCCGTACGGCCTCGTCCGGATCGAGGGTGCCGATCACGTCCTGGAGCTGCTGCGGGGTCCAGCCGAGCAGCTGCGCCACCTGCGGGTACAGCGCCTGGCTGTCGCCGTAGGAGGAGTGGAGGGCGCCCTGGGCCTGGATGTTGAGCCGCCAGCCGCGCAGGTGCTCCCAGAACTGCTCGGCGGTGGGATCGGTGGCCCGGGTGAACTCGGCGGTCATCATCATGAACGGCCGGTCCAGATCGCCGCTCAACGCCGGGCGCATCTGCATCGGGCCGTCGAGGCTCAGCCCGGCCCGGATGCGCCGGTCCGTGAGGGTGGCGCACGCGGTGGCCGTGCCGCCCTTCGACCAGCCGAACGCGCCCATGCGCTGCGGGTCGAGGGAGCCGAGCAGCCCCTTCGGCAGCTCCCGCCCGTCGACGTCCGGATTGCACCCGGCGGCGAGCTGCTCGGCGCAGTCGAGGAGGAAGCGCAGGTCGGCGGCGAAGTCGCCCGGAGCCGTGGGCGTGTTCGGGCCGCCCATGGGGACGGCGATCCGGCCGTCGGGGAACTCCGTGAACGAGTCGTAGGCGTGGGCGACCGTGATGACCGCGTACCCGTGGCTCGCGAGTTCCTGGACCATGATCGTGTGGTCGCCCTGGTGGCTGTGCGCGCCGTGCGCGTACACGACGACGGGCAGCCGCCGGCCCGACCGCCGCACGGGGGCGCCCGTGTGGCCCGAAGTGAGCGGCGCCAGCGCGGGATCGAGGGCGACCCCGACGTCGGAGAGGAACGCCTTGAGCGCGCCGGCCGGCATCCAGGGCGCCACCGGGTACCGCTCGACGTCCCGCGCCGGGTACCAGACGGTGGCCATCAGCTCGCGGAACTTCCCCGGCCCGGCGATGGCGTCCGGGCGCGACCGGTCGACGAGGTGCAGCCGCACCTGGCCCACCGGGTGCGGCCCGGTGGGCTCGGGCAGCGTCAGCCGCCCCGGGGCTCCGGCCGTCGGGGTCGTCGGGGCCGTCGGGGCCGGCGCCGCCCACGCGGGGCCGGCGACGGCGGCGAGCGGCACGGCGGCCCCGGCGGCCCGCGCGGCGCCCCGCATGCGGCGGCGCGCCC
>NZ_JBHVPD010000059.1:0-67009 GCF_042887525.1 Kitasatospora sp. NPDC057936 | reverse complement strand
CCCCCGCTACGGCGCCAGCACGGTGTCCCGCTGCCGCCACAGGACCTCCCGGGCCCTCAGCAGGCGCAGCGCGAGCTGGACTTCGAGGGTGCGTCCGGGCTGCTGCCAGGCGGGGCCCAGGAGTTCGGTGATCCGGTCCAGGCGGCGGGCCACCGTGTTGGGGTGGACGTGCAGGTCCTCGGCCGCCCGGGTGGGACTGCCGCCCGAGGCGAAGTAGGCCTCCAGGGTGGCGATCAGACTGGTCGCGCGCTCGGTGTCGTGCTCCAGCAGCGGGCCGAGGAGCGAGGCCACGAACCCCTCGACGTCGTGGTCGTCGGAGAGCAGCAGCCCCAGGAAGCCGAGGTCGGCCATCGCCGCGGCGCTCCCCGTGCCGTCCAGCGCCGTCAGCGCGTCCAGGCAGCGCACCGCCTCCTGGTGCACCCTGGCGACCGACGCGAGCCCGGTGGCCGGACCGGCCGCGCCGACGGTGACGGGCTGCCGCAGCAGCGGGGAAAGCTCCTTGGAGACCGAACGGGCGGCGGCCGAGGCGTCCGTACCGGGCAGCAGCAGCACGACGCAGCCGTCGCGCACCGTCTTGAGCCCGGACCGCCGGTACGCGTACGACGCGGCCCACACCGCGGCCTTCCCGTGCTCGCCGCCCTCCGGCCGGGCCACCACGACGACATGCGGGCCTTCCGGGTCGATCCCGAACTGTCCTGCCTGATAGACGAGTTGACTCGAAGGCTGGAGGGGTGTCGCGAGCAGGACGTCGAAGAACTCGTCCCGTCCCGGCCCGGCCGTCGCGGGCACGCTGCGCTGCCCCACGAGTTGCAGCGCGACCGCCCGTCCGACGAAGGCGAGGAAGCTCTCCTCGTCGGGGCCGAGCGGTCGCGCGAACCGGGCCACCACCACCCCCAGGTCCTCGACGCCGGCACCGACCGGGGCCACCCAGACGTCCTGCGCCGGGCTCACCGGGGCCCTCGCCGCGTGCGCCTCCAGGGCCGCCCGGCCGGTCAGCACCTCCGCGAGGCCGGGTACCTCCCCGGTGGAGGAGAGCACCTGCCCGTGCGCGTCACCGACCGCGAGCGTGGCGCCCAGCGCCTCCCCGGCCGTCCTGGCGACCACGTGCAGGTCGCAGCCGTTCAGCACCTGGTCGGCCAGCCGGATCCGGGCGTCGGCCAGCTCACGGGTCCGCGCGATCGTGTCGCGCGCGCGGGCGCCCGCCGACTCCAGCTCCGCGATCTCCAGCCGCGTGCGGTCCAGCAGCCTGGCCCGCTCCAGCGCCACCGCCGCGAAGTCCGCGAGGGAGCGCATCAGGCTGATCTCGTCGGGCGTGAAGTGCCGCACGACGCGGTCGGCGCCGTAGAGGGCACCGATGGAGTCCGCCCCCACCTGGATCGGCACCGCGATCACCGCGCGCAGCCCTTCGGCGCGGACCACCTCGTCGATCTGCTCGCTGTGCGGGATCCGGTCGTCGTTCAGGTAGTCCGGCGACCAGAACGCGCCGCCCTGCCCCTGCGCCATCTGGCCGAGGCCGTGGTGCTCCTCGACCACCAGGCCCACGTTGAGCGTCGTGGTCTGGCCCTCCGAGCAGTGGACGTACGACCCGCCCCGGGGCAGCGGCAGGCTGATGTAGGCCATGTCGAAGCCCAGCAGCCGACGGGTCCGGCTGGTGATGACCTTCAGCAGGGTGTCCGGGTCGTACGGGGCGGTCATGTCGTGGATCATGTCCACCAGGGCCGCCGTGGCCGCCTCCCGCTGCCGGCGCTGGTCGAGCGAGGCGTGGATCCTCAGCCCCAGCCGGACGGCCCGTTCGAGCTCCGCGCGCCGGCCCGGTGGCATCCCTTCCCCGCCCGGCTCCGCGGCGCGGTACAGCAACTCGTGGAAGCGGCCCAGCGGCGCCTCCGCGGCGAGCAGTTCGAGAATCGCCAGGGCAGGCGCGTCCACGAACCCGGAATCCAACGGCATGGTTCCCCCTCCACAGCCGGTGAAGATCATCTACACCGAGAGTAGGCGCCACGCAAGAGGGGGGTCAAGGCGCTGGCCTGCGATTTAACACGCCCGTAGTGACCGGGACACCGCACCGAACACGGCACGCTGTCACCCCGCCACCTTCCCGGAAGCGGCCGGCGGGGGAAACAATTCCAGGCGGGCACCGCGGGAGCGGTGCCCGCTCGCATGACAACGGGGGACATATGAATAGGCTCACGGACTACGGGCGTTCACTCGCCCGCAGCCGGGCCGCGCGGCTCCACGCCGACCGGCGCAACACCTTCACCCTGGCCGGGCGCGAATGGGACCTTTTGGACGAGGTGTTCGCGCCGCCTTTTTCGGTGTCGTCCGGGATCGCCCTGGAACTGCTCGGTCTGGGCGGGACGCCCGGAACATCCGGGACACCCGAAACGTCCGGCCCCGGCTCGTTCCTGGAGGTCGGCTGCGGCACCGGCATCATCGCCGTGTCCGCCGCACTGGCGGGCTGCGAACGCGTGACGGCCCTGGACATCAGCGAACCGGCCGTCCGGAACACCGTGATGAACGCCGAACGGCACGGCGTGGCGGACCGGCTGACCGTCGTGCACAGCGACCTCTTCGAGAACGTTCCGGCCGGCCGGAAGTTCGACACCGTCTATTGGCACTCCAACCTCGTACTGGCCCCGCCGGAATACCGGCACAAAACGATCCACGAACGCGCCTACGTGGACCCCGGTTACCGGGACCACCGCAGATTCCTGGCCGACGCCCCGTCATTCCTGACCGAGAACGGGAGAATCCTGCTGCATTTCAGCAATCGCGGGAACACCGCCCGACTGAATGCGATCGCCGCCGAAAACGGCCGGGAAGTCCGTGAACTCCGCAGCCTCCGGGTGCACGAAGGGGACGACCTGGTCGAGCACGTTCTCCTGGAGATCTCCGTCGCCGAACCGTCATGAGAACTCTACTCGTCGACAATTACGACTCCTTCACCTTCAACCTCTACCACTGCCTGGCCCGGGTGAACGGCTCCGAGCCGGTGGTGATCCGCAACGACGACCCGTCCTGGCACCTGTCCCGGCTCTCCGGGTTCGACAACGTCGTACTCTCCCCCGGACCGGGCGATCCGGCCCGGGCGGCCGACTTCGGAATCTGCCGCGACATCGTCGAGCAGGGCGACATCCCGCTGCTGGGCATCTGCCTCGGCCACCAGGGGGCGGCGCTGCTGCACGGCGGCACCGTCACCCGCGCCCCGGAACCACGGCACGGCCGCACCTCGCCCGTCCTGCACGACGGCCGCGGCCTGTTCCACGGACTCCCGTCCCCGTTCGAGGCGGTGCGTTATCACTCGCTGACCGTGTCCGAACTGCCGGACGAAATGGAGGCCGTCGCCCGGACGCCCGACGGCGTGCTGATGGGACACCGGCACCGGCACCGGCCGATCTGGGGACTGCAGTTCCACCCCGAGTCGGTCCTCACCCGGTTCGGCCATGAACTACTCGCCAACTTCACCCGGCTGAGCCGGGAGTGGCACGCGGCCCGGGGCACGGCGGTCCGCCCGTCGCCACCTGCCCCCGCGCCGCGCCCGGCGGACCGGGCGGACCCGGCGGGCCGGGGCGGCGCCCGACGGCTCCGGGTCCTCGTGGACCGCCTCCGGACCGACTGGGTCGACGAGGTCGCGTTCCAGCGGCTCTTCGGCGCCGCCGACACCGCGTTCTGGCTGGACAGCAGCCGGCCGGACGGCGGCGCGGGCCGGTTCTCCGTCCTCGGGGACGCCTCCGGCCCGCTCGCGCGGATCGCCGAGGCCGACGTCCGGAGCCGGACCGTCACCGTGCGCTCCGCCACCGGCTCACGGACCGTCACCGGCGACTTCCTCGACTGGATCGACCGCGACCTCCGCGGCATCCGCACCGAACTCCCCCGCCTGCCCTTCGAGTTCGCGCTCGGCTGGGTGGGATACCTCGGGTACGAGCTGAAGGCCCAGTGCGGTGCCGGGGCGGCCCACCGGGCCGAGGACGCCGACGCCACCATGGTGTTCGCCGATCGCGCGGTCGTCCTGGACCACCTCACCCGCACCACCTACCTGCTGGCGCTGGCGGAGGACGAGGACGAGGCCCCGGCCAGGTCCTGGCTGGAGACCACCGCACGGGCCCTGGCCTCCGTGGCCGGCCGCCCGGCCGCGGACCCCGTCCCACCCGCTCCGCGGTCCGCCGTCCGGCTGCGCCACGACCGCGACGCGTACCTGCGGCTGATCGGCTCCTGCCACGAGGAGATCGCCGCCGGAGAGACGTACGAGGTCTGCCTGACCAACGTCGCCGAGGCCGGGGGCGACCTCGACCCGTGGGAGGGCTACCGCGTGCTGCGCCGCTTCAGCCCCGCCCCGTACGCGGCACTGCTCCGCTTCGGCCCGCTCGCGGTGCTCAGCACCTCGCCGGAGCGCTTCCTGCGCGTGGGGGCGGACGGCGTCGCGGAGTCCAAGCCGATCAAGGGCACCCGGCCGCGCGGCGCGACGCCCGAGGAGGACGCCGCGATCGTGGCGGGGCTGCGGGCGGACGAGAAGGACCGCGCGGAGAACCTGATGATCGTCGACCTGGTCCGCAACGACCTCGGGCGGCACGCCGAGATCGGCTCGGTCGAGGTCGCGGGCCTCTTCGACGTCGAGACCTACGCGACCGTCCACCAGCTGGTGAGCACGGTGCGGGCGCGGCTCCGGCGGGACCGCACCGCCGTGGACTGCGTGCGGGCCGCGTTCCCCGCCGGCTCGATGACGGGCGCCCCCAAGCTGCGGACCATGGAGGTCATCGACCGGCTGGAGGCCGGGCCCCGCGGCATCTACTCCGGCGCCATCGGCTACTTCTCGCTGTCCGGCGCGGCCGACCTGAGCGTCGCGATCCGCACGGCGGTCGTCACACCGGGGCGCGTGCGCTACGGGGTCGGCGGGGCGATCGTCGCACTGTCGGACCCGGAGGCCGAGTTCGAGGAGACGGCGGTCAAGTCGGCCCCGCTGCTCCGGCTGACCGGATCCGCGTTCCCCGGCCGCCGGCCGCCCTCGGCGCACGGCTGAGCCGGCGCGCCCCCGGGGTCGGGCGCGCCGCGGCCGGTGCGCCGTCCGGCGGCCAGCAGCGCGGCGGGGCCCGCCTCCCGGTACCGGCCGACCAGGTCCTCCAGCAGCCGCCTGGTCTCCGGGCCGTCGGGCGTGTGGATCCACATCTTCGTGTCGGGCGCGGAAGCCGTCGTGAACGCGTTGGTGATCACGCTCAGCCGCTCGCCGTCCACGCTCCAGAACGACTTGCGCCGGGTGTTCGACGCGGCGACCTCGTGCCTGGCCCACAGCTCGGCGAAGCGCGGGCTGGCCTCCCCGAGCTGCCGCACGAAGTCGCCCCAGTGCGGGTCCTTGAGCCGGTGGCCGAACTCGGCCCGCAGCTGGGCCACCATGACGGCCGTCTCGTTCTCCCACTCCACGAGCGGCTGGAGCCGCCGCTCGACCGTGAACAGGTGCCACAGCACGTTCCGCTCCCCCGGCGGCAGCAGCACGATCGCCGGATCGAGCGCCCCGTACGCGTCGTTGAACGCGAGCACGTCGTAACGCGCGGTCACGATGCAGGCCGGCAACGGGTTCAGCGCGTCCAGGATGGCCTGGTTCTCGGCCGGGTCGGCGAGCCGCGCCGAGGCGTCCAGCGGCACGGCCGGCACGGCCGCGAGCCGGTAGAGGTGACCGCGCTCGGCCCGGTCGAGCCGCAGCGTGCGCGCGATCGCGTCGAGCACCTGGACGCTCGGGTTGATCCGCCGCCCCTGCTCCAGCCAGGTGTACCAGGCCGCGCCGATCCCCGAGAGCTCCGCGACCTCCTCGCGGCGCAGGCCGGGCGTGCGCCGCCGCGGGCCGGGTGACAGTCCGACGTCCTCGGGCTTGATGCGCTCGCGTCGGAGCCGCAGGAACGCGCCCAGCTCCGCGCGTCGCTGGGCCTCGGCGGTCGGAGGGGGGCCGTCGGTCGGTCGGGTCACCGCACGATTCTGCTGGACAACGGGCCGATCCGGGTAGCCGGGTACTCCCGGTTCCAGGATCACTGGATATCTGGTACCCCCCACGGGGCCGCCGGGATCATCGCTGCCATGACCGAGAAGACTCAGGAGCGGGCGGCAGCAGCCGCCCGGCCCACGCCCCCCGCAGAGCCGGAGACCGCGCTCCCGGCCCCCGACGCGGCCGCACAGACCCGCCGGAACAACCAGATGCTGGTGGTCCTGCTGGGTGCGGTCTTCATGGCCCTGCTCGACTCGACGATCGTCAACGTCGCCACCCCGACCATCCGGACCGACCTCGGCACCACGGGGTCCGCCCTCCAGCTGATCGTCTCCGGCTACACGATCGCGTACGCCACGCTGCTCGTCACCGGCGCCCGTCTCGGTGCCCGCAACGGCTTCCGGACGGTCTTCCTGGCCGGACTCGTCACGTTCACCGTGGCCTCGCTCGCCTGCGGACTGGCGCCCGACGAGGGCACCCTGATCGCTGCCCGGGTGGTCCAGGGCGTCGGCGCGGCGATGATGATGCCGCAGATCTACAGCCTGATCCAGCTGAAGTTCGAGGGCGCCGCCCGGGCCCGGGCGCTGAGCCTGTACGCGGCCACCATCGGCCTCGGCGTCGTGGTCGGCCAGGTCGCCGGCGGACTGCTGGTCAGCGCCGACCTGTTCGGCACGGGCTGGCGCCCGGTGTTCCTGATCAACGTGCCGGTCGGGGTGGTCCTGGTGGCCGCCGGGCTGCGCGTGCTGCCGAAGGGCCGGCCCGAGAACCCCAAGGGCCTCGACATCCCCGGGCTGATCACGCTGACCGCCGCGCTGCTGCTGCTGGTCATCCCGCTGGTGCTCGGCCACGAACAGCACTGGCCGGCCTGGATGGTGGTCTCCCTGGTCCTCTCCGTCCCGGTGTTCGCCGCCTTCGCGATCGTCGAGCGCTCGGTGGCGCGCCGTGGCGGTTCGCCGCTGATCCCCGGCCGGGTCCTGAAGACGCCCGGCCTGCTGCCCGGGGCGAGCGCCATGTTCCTCGCGATGGCCGGCTACGCGGGCTTCCTGTTCTCCTTCTCCCAGCACATGCAGTCGGGGCTCGGCGAGTCCGCCACCCGCACCGGCCTGACCTTCGCGCCGCTCGCGCTCGGCGTCGCCACCGGCAGCCTCACCTGGCAGAAGGTCCCGGCCCGGTGGCACCGCCGGATGATCGTCATCGCGTGCACCGTCACGGCCGTCGGCCACTTCGGCATCGGCTTCGCCGTGCGCTCGGGCGGGCACGGCGGCGTCGCGCTGCCGCTGCTGCAGCTGGTGGTGGGCCTCGGCATGGGCTACATCACCAGCCCGCTGCTGACCGTCTCGCTGGCCCGGGTCGTCCCCGCCGACGCGTCGGACGCCAGCGGCGTGATGACCACCTCGGCCCAGATCGCCCAGGTCCTCGGCATCGCGACCTACGGCAGCGTGTTCCTGGGCACCGCCGACGGCCAGGGGGCGAACCCGTCGGCCCACGCCATGTTCGTCACCGCGATGCTGGTGGCCGCGGGCGCCCTGCTCAGCGCCGTCGCGTCGATGAAGCTGCCCCGCCCCCGGAAATCCTGAACCCGGCGGTCCCCGGGGGTCGTTGCCGCGCGAGCGGCCGATCCGGCCGGACCGCGGCGGGTTCGTGCGGAATGCTCGGCCGGGACTTCCCGTCCGAGCGTTTCGCATGCGCCCCCTGGGACCGGGACGGAACGGCCGGCCCGGCTCACCGCTCGCGCCCCCTGGGCTTCAGCGGGGTGGCGGGCAGTTCCGGGGCGGGCAGGCGGTCGCCGGCGTAGCCGTGGACGGTGCCGAAGCGGTCGGTGGTCATCCAGTCGGCGCGAGCCCGGGCGATGTCCTCGGTGGAGCGGCCGATGAAGTTCCACCACATGACGATCTTCTCGTCGAAGGGCTCGCCGCCCAGCAGCAGGACGGCTGCGTCGGTGCGGGCGAGCAGCGGGAGTTCGGGGCGGCCGCAGCCCAGGTAGAGCATCGAGCCGGGTTCGACGCGGACGCCGTCGACGTCGACGCCGCCGGACATCGCGAGGACGGCGTACTCGAAGTCCGGGACCAGCGGAAGCCGGAGGTCCGCGCCGGCGGTGAGGGCGAGGTCGGCGCCGACGAGCGGGGTGTAGGTGGTGCCGGGCGAGGTCGCGGTGTCCAGGGTGCCGAGGACGACGGTGGCGTTCAGGCCCGGGGCCGTGACGACCGGCAGGTCGGGGTGGTGCTCGAAGGCCGGGGCGGTGTGCCGGTGGGCGTCGGGCAGGGCCACCCAGAGCTGCGCGCCGTGCAGGTGGCGGGCGTGCGGACGGGGGGACTCCTCGGAGTGCGAGATGGCCCGGCCGGAGGTCATCAGGCCCAGTTCGTACGGGCGGACGGTCCGCAGACTGCCGAGGCTGTCGCGGTGCAGCACCTCGCCCTGGTGCAGCCAGCTGACCGTCTGCAGGCCCATGTGGGGGTGGGGCGGGACCTGCATGCCGGGCTCGTCGGCGATGTCGTCGGGGCCGTAGTGGTCGACGAAGCACCAGGCGCCGACCATCCGGCGGCCCAGGTTGGGGAGCAGGCGCCGCACCACGGTGCTCTCGCCGAGGGGGACGCGGCGCCCGGTGAGGAGTTCCTTCACCGGGCCGCCGCCGGCCTCCCGACCGCAGGCGGTCGGGACGGGCTTGCGGTCGAGGTTGCTCATGTGCGGGTCCACCACCGTACGGAGAGGGGCGATGAGAGACGTTCGTCAGTGATCGTCCCTCAGCGCACCCGGTATCCGCGCCCGCGACGCGGACTCAGTGCGCGCAGGCCCACCAGGCGTCGGTGGTGGCGGCGGTCGCCAGGTCGCGCAGCTTGCGGACGGCCTCGGCCGGGTCCTGCGCGCCGTAGACGGCCGAGCCCGCGACGAAGACGTCCGCGCCGGCCTCGGCGCAGCGCTCGATGGTGCTCGCGGACACGCCGCCGTCGACCTGGAGCCACAGTTCGAGGCCGTGCTTGGCGATCAGCTCCCGGGTGCGGCGGATCTTCGGCAGCATGATGTCCAGGAAGGCCTGGCCGCCGAAGCCGGGCTCGACGGTCATGATCAGCAGCATGTCGAGCTCGGGCAGCAGGTCCTCGTAGGGCTCGATCGGGGTGGCGGGCTTGAGGGCCATGGAGGCGCGGGCGCCCTTGGCGCGGATCTCGCGGGCGAGGCGGACGGGCGCGGCGGCGGCCTCGGCGTGGAAGGTGACCGAGCCGGCGCCGGCCTCGACGTACTGCGGGGCCCAGCGGTCCGGGTCCTCGATCATGAGGTGGCAGTCGAGCGGGATGTCGGTGGCGCGCGCGAGCGACTCGACGACGGGGACGCCCAGGGTGAGGTTGGGCACGAAGTGGTTGTCCATGACGTCGACGTGCAGCCAGTCCGAGCCCCGGACGGCCTCGGCCTCCTCGCCGAGACGGGCGAAGTCCGCGGACAGGATGCTGGGGTTGATCTGCGCCATTACCAATACCTTCACACGAGGGCTCGGGCGCCACCGTGCCGGGCACCCCGCCCCATCATCTCGCGCGCCGGCACCGGCCCGCGCACCGCGCGGTCGCCCGCGTGACCGTCATCACACCCAGGGTGGGGTTACCGCGGCCGCCGCCGTGGTCATCAGCACTGGAGCGACGCCCCGACCCGTCCCACCCCCGTTCAAGGAGGGTCTCCCGATGGCCGATCTCGTCCACCCCGCCCGTTCTCTCTGGTGGCTCTTCGAACCGGTGCACTCCCTCACGTACTTCTCGCCCGAGGGCCAGGCGGCCTTCGAGGCGGCCGGACTGCGGGGCGGGTGGCGCGGCTACTTCGCCGGCCGGGCCGCGCCGCTGGGCGCGGTGGACGCGCCGCCCGTGATCGCCGCGTTCTTCAGCTTCGCGCCGGCGGTCGTCGAGCGCGCGGTGCCCGAGGTGTGGACGCACGCCGGCCCGGAGAAGGCCCTGGCCGCGCGGGCCGAGGGGTCGTCCGCGGCGCTGGCCCGGGTGCTGGAGCACGTCGACCCGGCCCAGGTCGAGCTGGCCGCCGACGCGTTGGAGCGGGCGGCGGCACGGCTGGACTGCGCCGGGCGCGTCCTGGCCGCCGCCAACGCCGCGCTCCCCCGGCCGGCCGACCGCTACGGGCGGCTGTGGCAGGCCGCGACCGTCATGCGCGAGCACCGCGGGGACGGCCACGTCGCCGCGCTGGTCACGGCCGGGCTGGACGGCTGCGAGGCGCTCGTCGTGCGCTGCGCGCTGGACGTGCGGCGCGAGGACCTCCAGCCGCGGCGCGGGTGGACGGACGAGGAGTGGGAGGCCGCCGCGGAGCGGCTGGTCGAGCGGGGCTGGCTGACGGCGGACGGCGCGGTCACCGAGCTCGGCCGGATCCGGCACCAGTCCCTGGAGGCCGCGACCGACCTGGCCGCCGCCCGGGTGTGGGAGGACTACCCGCGCCGGGAACTCGACCGGCTGGCGGCCGCGTTGAAGCCGATCTCGGCGCTGTGTCGCGGCGAACTGCCGGTCGACCTGCTCGGGCTGCCGAGCATCAGGCCCTGACGCCCTCGGACTCACCGGGCTCGCCGGGCGGGCCGGACTCACCGGACTCGCCCGGCGGGCCGAGGACGATCCCCCGTCCGGCGAAGAAGCGTCCGAAGTCCCGCCACGGCACGTGCGCGAAGGACTGCGACCCGCCCGGGAACCCGGACGGGTTGTGGATCACCAGCGCCGTGCTCGTGGCGCCCACCGCCAGCACCAGGTGCCCGCCCCGGCGGACCGGGTCCGGCCCCTCCGGCTCACGGATCGACGGGTGCACCGACAGCATCGGCAGCCGCCCGCCGGCCACCTCGGCCGCGATCTCCCCGGGCGCCAACTCCCGCGCCTCGGCGGCCAGTCCCCACCGTTCCCGGACGTGGGTGGCGAACGGTACGTGGATCAGCCCGCGCAGGCCGTCGCCCTCCCGGACGTACGCGCCCGCCGCCTCGCACTCCCGGGCGAGCACGAGCGCCGGGGGCGCAAGGCCCCACCAGAAGTCGAGCGCCATCCGCAGGCAGGCCACCCCGCACAGGCGCCACGACCACCAGCCGTACTCCTCCGGTGTGGCCGCCCCGGACTGCCCCCACCGCGGATCGTCGGCGGCGTCCAGTGCCCCGCCGACGATCTCCCGCACGAGCTCCGCCGACTCCCACTGCGCGTAGTACGGCACGTCGTGCACAACCGCCTCGTCACCCATCCCCCGACGCTCTCACGCCCCACCGCCCCACGCGAGCGCCACACGCGACGCCACACCGTCCCGCCCCGGCCGCCACGACCGGGGCGGGACCGCGCCGAGCACCTACCAGGCGTAGTCCTCCGGGGCCGGGCGGTGGCCCGGGAAGAGGTCGTCGAGGCGGTCGAGGGTCTTGCGGTCGAGTTCGACGTCCAGGGCCCGGATCGCCGAGTCGAGGTGCTCCGGGGTGCGCGGGCCGATGATCGGGGCGGTGACGGCCGGGCGGCCGAGGAGCCAGGCGAGGGCGAGCTCCGCGGGATCGACGCCGAGTTCGTCGGCGAGGTCCTCGTAGGCCTGGATGCGGTCGCGGTGGGTGGCCAGGAGGTCGTCGGCGTGCGCGAGCGCCGCCCGCACGCGGGTGCCCTCGCGCTCCTTGCGCAGCGCCCCGCCGAGCAGCCCGCTGCGCAGCGGGGACCACGGCAGGAGGCCGAGGCCGTAGTGCTGGAGGGCCGGCACGACCTCCAGTTCGACGGTGCGGTCGAGCAGGTTGTACAGGGACTGCTCGCTGACCAGGCCGAGGAAGTGGCGGTTGCGGGCGGCCTCCTGGGCCTGGGCGACGTGCCAGCCGGCGAAGTTGCTGGAGCCGACGTAGATGATCTTTCCCTGGGCGACCAGGACCTCCATCGCCTGCCAGATCTCCTCCCAGGGCGTGTCCCGGTCGATGTGGTGCATCTGGTAGAGGTCGATGTGGTCGGTGTTCAGGCGCCGCAGGCTCGCCTCGACGGCCCGCCGGACGGCGAGCGCGGAGAGCTTGCCCTCGTTGGGCCAGTCCCCCATCGCGGCGTAGGCCTTGGTGGCGAGGACGGTCCGCTCCCGGCGCCCGCCGCCCTGCGCGAACCAGCGGCCGATGATCTCCTCGGTGCGGCCCTTGAGGTTGCCCTCGGGGTCGCGGCCGTAGGCGTTGGCGGTGTCGAAGAAGTTGATGCCCCGGTCGTGGGCGGCGTCCATGATGCGGTGGGCGTCGGACTCCTCGGTGTGCGGGCCGAAGTTCATGGTGCCCAGGCAGAGGCGGGAGACGGTCAGGCCGGTGCGGCCGAGGTGGGTGTACTCCATGGCGTCCACCTTCGGTCGCACCGGCACGGGTGTCCAGCACCTTCACCGGACCGGCGGGTCAGCACCCGCCCGTGCTCACACTCTCGGCGCCCGCGCCGCCTCAGCGCCCATGGGTGGCGAACTTCCGTACGGCCAGCGGCATGCAGAGCACGAGCAGGGCCGCGCTCCACAGCAGCGAGGCGAGCACGGCGTGCTGCATCGGCCAGGCGCCGCCGGGCGCCGAGGGGTTGCCGAACAGGCTCCGGCTCGCCTCGACCACCGCGCTGATCGGGTTCCAGTCGGCGACGGTCCGCAGCCAGCCCGGCATGCCGCCGGTGGGCACGTACGCGTTGGTGATCATCGCCAACGGGAAGACGGCGACCGAGAGTTGACCGGCGGCCTCCTCCTTGCCGACGGCGAGTCCGAGGCACGTCCCCACCCACGTCATGACGAATCGGAAGAGCAGCAACAGCCCGAACGCCCCCGCCGCGTCCGCGAATCCGTGCCGGACGCGCCAGCCGGCGGCCAGTCCGACGGCCGCCAGCAGCGCGAGCACGACGGTGCTGACCAGCAGGTCGGCGAGGGTCTGGCCGAGCAGGAGGCCGGTGCGCGAGACGGGCATCGAGCGCAGCCGGTCGGTGACCCCGCGCCCGACGTCGCGGGCGGCGCCGACCATGGTGGGCATGATGCCGTTGGTGGCGACCATGGCGAACAGGCCGGGCATCAGGAACTCCCGGTAGTCGCCCCCGCCCGGCACCTGCATGGCGCTGCCGAAGACGTACCCGAAGACCACCACCATGATCACCGGCACGCCCAGCGAGGCGGCCAACAGGCCCGGCGAGTGGCGGTAGTTGAGCAGGATGCGGAGCATCGACGTCCCGGTGTCGGTGACGAGCCGGGACGGTCCGGCGGCGACCGGGCCCGCGTGCGTGGCGGCCATCAGGCGACCCTCCTCAGGTCGGCGGTGCGGGTGGCGGTGAGCGCGAGGAACACGTCGTCCAGCGAGGGCGCCCGGACCGCGACGTCCTCCGCGACGACGCCCTTCCCGTCCAACTCCCGCACCAGCGCCGGGAGCAGGACGTCGACGCCCGGCGGTGTCACCACCGTGACCAGGCGCTCGGCGACGTCCACCTGCGCGTCCCCGCCGGACAGCCGGGACAGCACGACGGCGGCGGAGCCGAGTTGGGAGGCGTCCGCGATGGTGACGGACACCCGGCTGCCGATCTGCGCCTTGAGCCGGGCCGGCGGGCCGGTGGCGATCGCGGCGCCGTGGTCGACGACGACGATGTCGTCGGCGAGCCGGTCGGCCTCCTCCAGGTACTGGGTGGTGAGCAGCACGGTGGTGCCGTCGTCGGCCAACTCCTTGACGGTGTCCCAGATCTCCTGGCGGCTGCGCGGGTCCAGCCCGGTGGTGGGCTCGTCGAGGAAGAGCACCGGCGGGCTGGTGACGAGGCTGGCGATCAGGTCGAGGCGCCGGCGCATGCCGCCGGAGTAGGTGCGCACGAGCCGGTCGCCGGCCTCGGCGAGGCCGAAGCGGTCGAGCAGTTCGTCGGCCCGGGCGCGCGCCCGGCGGCCGCCGAGGTGGTGCAGCCGGCCGAACAGGTGCAGGTTGTCGCGCCCGGTGATGCCCTCGTCGACGGCGGCGTGCTGCCCGGCCAGGCCGATCGCGCGCCGGACGGCCTCGGACTCGCGGGCGACGTCGAACCCGGCGACCCGGGCGGTGCCGCGGTCGGGGGCGACGAGGGTGGCGAGGACGCGGACGGCGGTGGTCTTGCCGGCGCCGTTGGGGCCGAGGAGGCCGCACACGGTGCCGGCCGGGACGGTGAGGTCGAGGCCGCGCAGGGCCTCGGTGGCGCCGAAGCGTTTCGCCACGCCCGCCATCTCGATGGCGGGCCCACGGTGGTCGGAGCGGTCGGACATGGCTGTCTCCACCCTTCTCTAGGTACAGCGTACGTAGAAGCGCGTGCGGGCTCATCGTACTACGTACGCCGTACGTATCTAAGATGGGTGAGCGAGGTGATCTTCAGTGCCGTCCAGCAACACCCCCGACAACCGCGACACCCCGGGCCGCGGCGAGCCCCCGACGCCCCCCGACGCGCCCGAACTGATCTGGCTGCGCCCCGAGCGCACCGGCCGCGGCCCCCGGCCCGCCCACAGCCGGGCGTCCATCGCCGCCGCCGCGATCGCCATCGCGGACGCCGAGGGCCTGGACGCCGCCTCGATGCGCCGCGTCGCCGCCGCCCTCGGCGCGGGCACGATGTCGCTCTACAACTACGTGCCGAAGAAGGAGCACCTCCTCGACCTGATGCTCGACGCGGCGGCCGGCGAGTACGACTTCGCCACCCTCGCCCCCACCGGCGACTGCCGCACCGACCTCGTCCGGCTCGGCCGCCGGCAGCTCGACCTGTGCCGCCGCCACCCCTGGCTGCCCGCCCTGGTCCTCGCCCGCCCCGGCATCGGCCCCAACGCGCTGCGCTACACCGACCACTACCTGGCCATCACCGCCCCGAGCGGCCTCAGCGGCGGCGACCGGATGGAGGCGATGGCCCTGTTCAACGGCTTCGTCTGCCAGTACGCCCAGTACGAGCGGACCGCGGCGGCCGGCGCCAAGTGGCAGGCAGAGCTGGCCGGTTACCTCACCCAGGCGGCGATGAGCGGCGAATACCCGCACCTGGCACAGGCCTTCACCACCCCCGGCCCGCCCTCGGACCCGTCCACCGCCTTCGAGCGCTCACTGGATCGGGTGATCACCGCCATCCTGGCGCCGCCGTCGTAAGACGCTCGTAGCCCCCGCAGCCGCCGTACCTGCCGCGCCCACCACGGCGACAACGGCCCCGGGGCGCCCGCAAGGCCGGGTCGATCCGGGTACACAGTGTCGGCGACCCGTCAACCGGTTCGGCGGAAGTCCCTCGCCCCGCCCGGTTCCCCCATAGTCTGCACGGGTGCGGTCACGCCCGGCGCCGGTGCGGGCGTCCTCCGTGACGGCCGCCCCCGGAGGGAGAACACGTCATGAGCGAGCTGGTGCACCCGTCCGACCCCGGTCTCGACGGACGGGCCGTCGGCGCCGCCGAGCGGACCTACGCGCGGAACGGATTCGACCCGGCGACGACCGACGGCCGCCTGTCCCACACCCCCTGCCGGGTGGCCAAACCGGTGTTCAACTCCTACCGCCGCAACGGCTCCCAGACCGTGTCCGGGTTCCTGGACACCTCGTGGGCCTACGACGCCCGCCTGACCGAAGCCCCCGACGACCCGGAAGGCCGTGCGGTCCAGGACGGCGGTCCGGGCGCCGACCTCGCCCGGCTCGACGCGGCACCCGGTGCGTTCGACGAGATCGTCCTCGGCCTCGTCGGGCTCGTCGGCGACCAGGGCGGCCTGGCCGCCGCCACCGCCCAGGCCGCCCAGGACTTCGGGATCCCCGACGCCGAGCGCGGCGCGGTGGTCTTCGTCGACCCGTGGAGCGCGGTCGCCGCCTACCAGGGGTACGGCTTCGCGGGCTGGGTCTCCAACGGCTACCGGGACCTCTTCGACGAGCGGAAGGCGCAGGGACTGCTGGGTGCCGCACGGCGCCTCAAGGACCGCGACCCGGCCCTCGCCGTCGGCCTGCACGTCGGCGGCTGGGAGCTGGGCGAGGCGTTCCGCCGCCTCACGCCCGACCCCGCCGCGCGGAAGCGGTTCGCCCGGTCCGTGGTCGAACTCCTGGAACAGTTCCCCATGTTCTCCACCCTCCACCTCGACTGGCGCTGGCCCGGCCTCGGCAAGGAGGCCACCGACTACGCCGCGCTCGTCGGCGAGACCAGGTCGGCCCTGTCCGCCGCCGGCCTGCCCGCGACGATCGCCGTCGCGGTGCCCGCCGCCGTCGCCCAGCTCAAGGCGATGAACGTCCCCGTCCTGGTCGAGGAGGGCGCCGAGCGCTTCGACGTGATGTCCTTCGACGCCTTCGGCAGCCCCTGGTCCCCCGGCCTCGGACACCACGCGGCCCTGCACCACGACCCGGCGGGCCCCCTGGCGGACAGCATCGACGGGGCCGTCACGTACCTCCTCGACGAGGCCCGCGTGCGGTCCACCCGCGTCCACCTCGGCTACGCCACCACCACGCGCAACGCCCGCCGGGCCCGGATCGACCGCGTCTCGCCCCTGAAGGGCCGGTACGACGCGGGCCCGGGCGAGGTCGTCGGGTCCTTCCGGCCCGGCGTGAGCCACTTCGCCGACGTGCTGCGCAACTTCCTGGACCTCGAACGCGGCCGGGGGCGCAACGGCTTCGAGCTGTACACGGACACCACCGCCGACGCCGACTACCTCCACAGCGCCGACAGCGGCGTCTACGTCTCCCTCGACACCCCGCGCTCCGTCCGCGCCAAGGCCGAGTACGCCCGCGCGCGCAACCTCGGCGGCCTGTTCGCCGAGCACGCCGAGGCCGACCCCGGCCTGCTCACCAACGCCGCCCACGAGGGGCTGGGGCACATCGCGACCTCGACCGTCATCGACATGAAACCGCTCTACGTCACCGGCCGCACCGCCTAGCACCGCACCGCCTGGCACCGCTGCCCAGCGGCGCCCGCCCCACGCACCGAGCCCCCCATCCGCCCCGCGCGCCCCACTCCCGACAAACCCGTCGCACCCGCACGCCGCCTCCCGTACGGTGGATCCGTAGACGATCTTGGCCGTACGACGAGGGGCACCATGCAGCAGTACGAGGGTTGGGCCGACGAACGCTTCGGCCCCGTCGCGGACGAGTTCGCCCGCAACTTCGCCGAGTTCCCCGAGCTCGGTGCCGCCGTCACGGTCTACTCGGGCGGGCGCAAGGTCGTCGAGCTGTGGGGCGGCACCGCCGACGAGCGCACCGGCCGGGCCTGGACGCGGGACACGGTCGTCCCGGTCTTCTCCGTCGCCAAGGGCGCCGTGAGCATCGCCGCGCACCTCCTCGCGCAGCGCGGCCGGCTCGACCTCGACGCCCCGATCGCCCGCTACTGGCCGGAGTTCGCGCGGAACGGCAAGCAGGACATCACCACCCGCATGGTCCTCGGCCACCGGGCCGGTGTGCCCGCGCTCGACGCCGTGCTCCCGTTCGAGGAGATCGCCGCGTGGGCGCCGGTCGTCCGGGCGATCGAGGAACAGCCGCCACTGTGGGAGCCGGGCACCACGTACGAGTACCACGGCCACGTGCTCGGCTTCGCGGTCGGCGAGGTGATCCGCCGGATCACCGGCCTCACCCCGGGCGCCTTCCTGCGCGAGGAGATCGCCGGGCCGCTCGGCGGCCTGCCGGTCTGGATCGGCCTGCCGCAGGAGCAACTCCCGCACCTGGCAAGGCTGGTGGAGGCCGACGGCCGCCGCCCGATGCCCGGCCCTGAGCACCTGCTCACCCGGATCGTGACGATGAACGGCGCCCTCGTCTTCCCCGGCCTCGACGCGCCGCACGGCTGGAACGACCCGGCCCTGCACGCGATCGAGCTGCCGGGCGCGGGCGCCGTCGCCTCCGCGACCGGCCTCGCGGCCCTGTACGCGGCGGCCGTCACCGGCCTCGACGGCGGCAAGCGCCTGCTGTCGCACGACACCGTGACCGACGCGGTGCGCGAAGTCTCCTCCGGCGCGGGCTTCCTGGGCTTCGACATGGGCGCCCGCTGGGGCTCCGGCGTCCTGCTGGACTCCCCCGCGTTCCGCCCGCTGTACGGCCCGCGGAGCTTCGGCAACGACGGCGCCGGCGGCCAGTTCGCCTTCGGCGACGACGAGTTCGGCATCGGCTTCGGGTACGTGGCGAACCGGATGATCGGCCACGGCGACGCCCGCGCCACCCGGCTGATCCAGGCGGTCCGCGGGTGCCTGGGGTGACGGCGTTCCTCGCCGGGCTCACCGAGCTGGCCGCCACCGGCGGCCTCGGCCCGCTGCGCTACGACGCCCCGCTGCCCGAACTCGCCGCCCGCTACGGCGATCCGTACGACTGCGGGCGCGTCCACAAGGACACCCGCTGGCCGCACGCCTTCGGCTGGGGCGACGCGTGGACGGTGTTCTGCAGCTGCCGCCGGCTCCGCTCGCTCTCGCTCCCGGCCTGGCACGGCGAGCTCGAACTCCCGCTGCCTGATGGCGGGTTGCGCACGATCGACACGCACGTCACGGAATCCGCGCTGGTCGCCGCGCTCACCGCGGCCGGCTGCACGTGGGAGACGGTGACGTACGAGAACATCCCCGGCCAGCGCACCCTGGAGGTGGCGCCGGCCGAGGACGTCCGCGTCGCGTTCGTCCTCACGGAGGGCGGAGGCTCCGATCGCGCCGGCGAACCGCCGTCCGAGGACTGGCTGTTGAACAAGGTCGGCCTGTGGGGCTACGACCACCCCGACTGCCCCGGACCCGACCGCACCGCGCCGGACGACGGCTGGGGCGCGTAGGGCGCGTCTTTCGGCTCGGGGCCCGACGACCGGCCCGGACCGTTCCGCCCCCGCGCGGAACGGTCCGGGATCCCCTGCCCCTGCGGCTCAGCCGCCGAGCAGGAAGTCGTACACCGCCTGCCGCCCGATGTCGCTGGGCGCCCGGGTCTGGACCCCGTGCGCCGCCCCGGGGACGACCACGACGCGCGCGTCGTGCGCCATCTCCGCCTCCCGGTACGTCCAGGCGAGCGGCGTGGACAGGTCGCGGTCGCCGCCGAGCAGCAGCACCGGCACGTTCGGCAGCCTGTGGTGCTCCGACGGCGTCGCCGGCACCTCCTCCTGCGGCCAGTCCAGGCAGGTGAGCAGGGTGCCCGTCCCGGTCGCGGTGGCCGGGTCGAACGGCCAGGTCTCCTCGGGGGTCAGCTCGTCCCTCGCCTCGGCCAGTGCGGCCGCCCGTCCCTCGACCGGGGTGTCCGAGGTGCCCCACGGGAAGTGCCCGTCGGCGCACAGGGTGCTCGCGTGCAGGCCCTGGCTCAGGAACTCGGCGGGCGCCGCGTTGCCCTGGTGCGCGCCGTCGATGTAGCGCTGGAGCATGGCGGGCCGCCCGGCGGCGGCCTCGTGCAGCGCCTCCGGGACCCCGTGGTAGTCCGGGTCGACGAACTCGAAGCTGGTGATCGCGTCGAGCACGTCGGGCCCGTCGTGGTAGCGGCGGACCGTCTCCGCGAGGTCGGCGGCCGGGTCGGTGGTGCACCCGGTGGCCGCGCAGGCGGCGGTGAGCACCCGGGCGGTGGCCTTCAGTGGGACGGGGTCGAGCGGGTCGTAGCCCTGCTGCGGCACCACGGAGTCCAGCACCAGCCGGGCGACGTGCGCGGGGTGCGCCATCGCGTACCGCTCGGCGGTGAAGGTGCCGTACGAGACGCCGTCCAGCGTGAGGCGCTTGTCGCCGAGGACGCGGCGCAGCTGGTCGATGTCGGCGACGGTGTCGGCGGTGCCGTAGAACCGCCGGTCCGGGCCGAGCGCGGCCGCGCAGTCGGTGACGGCCTTCGGGGTGGGCGGGGCGAGGTCGGAGGCGCCCATCTGCTCCTGGAGCTCCGGGCACCGGAGGGCGTTGCCGCCGGTGCCGCGCTGGTCGAACATCACCAGGCGGTAGTCCTTGAGGACCGGTGCCAGCCGGCCCACGATCCGGTTGACCAGCGGGACGCCGGGCTGGCCGGGACCGCCGGTGAGGAACAGCAGGTCGCCCTTGGGCGCGTCGGTGTTGCCGCCGACGGCGACCCGGAGGTCGAGGGTGCCCGGGGTGTCGCCGCCGTGGTCGAGCGGGACGGTGAGCGTGCCGCAGGTGAAGCCGGGGCTGCCCGCACAGGGCGCCTGCCCGGTGAGCCCGCCGCCCGCACCGCCCGGGGCGGCGACCGCCGGGGAGCCCAGCGTCGTCCCGGCGACCACCGCGACGGCGCCCAGCAGGGCGGCGACGCGGCCGCGCGTTCTCGTCATGTTCGTTCGTCCTTCCCCGTACCGGTTGTCGAGGACGAGCTTGTGCCGCGGGGGCACCGCGGCGCGACGATTCCTGCAAGGATTCGAGCAGGTTCGAAACGTCGGCCCCCGGAAGCGGCCCCGGACGGCGGCGATTCGATCGAGGCCGACGCCGCCCGAGCCGCTGCCGCCCGGAGCCGGCGGAACCGTCCGACGGGGGAAGGACACCGATGATCACGCTCACCATCGACTCGACCGGCCTGGCCCGCTCGCGGTTCGTCGTCTCGCCGCTGCACGAGGCGGTCAACACGCTGATGTCCTCCGGGCTGACGTCCCGCACCGGCCCGTACGCCTGGGTGAGCCGCACCCGCCGGGTGCTGCGCCGGGAGCGGCTGGACCTGCTCGCCGGGCTGGCCCTGGACACGGACGGCGGCTACCTGCCCGACTTCCTGTCACCGCACCCGAGCGGCCCGGCGCCCGAGGTCGCGGAGCAGCTGGCGGCCGTCCGCGCCACGCCGCCGGAGCGCGTCCTCGGCGAGCTGCTCACCGTCCGGTACGGCCGCCCGGAGGCCGGTCTGACGGGCCGTCCGCTGCCGGAGGCCGTCGAGCGGGCGATCGACCGCGGCGCGAAGTACTTCGCGCACCGGGCGGCGGACGAACTGGGCCGCTACTGGGAGCTCGCGATCGCGCCGTACTGGCCGGACGCCCGCGCGGTCATCGACGCCGAGATCGACCGGCGGGGCCGCTTCCTCGCCCGGTACGGCACCGGGGCCCTGATCAACTCCCTGGCCCCGCAGCTCTCCTGGGCGCAGGGGCGGATCCGGCTGGAGAGCCGGCTCACGGTGGCGCTGCCGGCCCGGATGGTGCTGCTGATGCCGACGCTGGTGACCCGCGAGATCCACGTCATCCTGGATCCGATCGACGGCGTGCACCGCGCGCCGACGCTGATGTACCCGGTCGCGGACCGCCGGACGGCCCGCCTGGAGCCCAGCCCGGCCCTGGCCCAGCTGCTCGGCCCGACCCGGGCGGACCTGCTCGCCGCGCTGGTCGGCCCGGCCACGACGGCGGTGCTGGCGGACCGGCACTACCTGAGCCCGGGCACGGTCTCCTACCACCTGGGCGTGCTGCACCGGTCGGGGCTGGTGAGCCGGGTGCGCAGCGGCCGGGAGGTGCTGTACCGGCGCACGCCGCGCGGCGAGGAGCTGGCGGGGGCGCGCCCGTAGCACCTCGCCGTCCCCCGTGTCCCGTCCCCCGTGTCCCGTCCCCCGTCCCCCGTCCCCCGTCCCCCGTCCCCCGCAACAGGTGTGTCACAGCAGCGCCCGCGGGAGCACCATCCGCACCCACTCCTCCGGCTGCGACAGGTGCGGAGCGTGACCGGCGCCCTCGTACAGGTGGCGCTCCGCCTTCGACAGGGTGAGGTCGATCAGGTCCAGCACCTCGCCGAACATCGGCGCGCTGTCGTCGCTCTGCGTGAGCAGCGCCGGGTCGCCGTAGCGGGCGAGGCCGGTGAGGTCGAGGTCCAGGGCGTCCGGGTCGCGCAGCTCGTCCAGGTAGGTGGGCGCGTTGCGGATGTAGGTGTGCCGCACGGGCGCCGGCAGCTGCGACCACGCGCCGGGGCCGAAGGCGAGGGTGTCGACGTACAGTTCGGCCGCCGCGGCCGACTCGGCCTGCTCCAGCAGCTCGCGGACGGCGGCGATCCGGTCCGCGAAGGCCGTCCCGATCGGGCGCAGGTCCGGGTCGGCGAGCAGGATGCCGGTGCCGGGCGGCTCGTGGACGGCGATGCCCCGCAGGAGGTCGGGGCGGGCGGCGGCCAGCCGCAGGGTGACCAGCGCGCCGTAGGAGTCCCCGCCGACGAACGCCGGGGCGAGGCCGAGGCCCTGGATCAGGCCGGCCAGGTCGGCCGCGTCCTCGTGCACCGAGCCCTGGGTGAGCAGGTCCTCGCTGCGGCTGTGGCCCCGGCGGTCGTAGGTGACGACGGTGGTCGACCCGACCAGCCCGGGCACGACGTGCGCCCAGGTGTCGCCGTCGCTCCAGGAGCCGTGCACCAGGACGACGCCCGGCCCCTCGCCACGGGCCTCGTAGTGCAGCGAGACCCCGTTGACCCTGATCTCGGCCATCACGAGCCTCCCGGTTTCGGCGGTGCTCCCCCACCAGCCTGACACAACCGGCCTGCGGGGTCAGATCAGCGTTCCGGGACCGCTGCCGTCACCCGGCGTGACGACCGGCGGGCGGCCGCGGTCGTCGCGCTGGGTGACGGCCGACGGTCCGGGGAACTTCCGGCGCCGCCGCCGTCACCGTCCGCGCCATGCGCTACCTTGATCGACTGTCAGTCGGCCGACTGACCACTCCCTGCACACGCGTATTCGGGGGAATACCTGCCATGCGTTCTCTGCGCATATCCGTCGCCGCCGGCGTCCTCGTCCCGCTCGCCCTGCTCTCCGCCGCCTGCGGGCCCAACGACGACAAGCCCGGCGGCACCACCGCCACCACGGCGGCCGCGTCCGCCTCCGCCGCGTCGACCACCGCCGCGTCGACCGCGGCCGCCACCGGCACCAAGGCCCCGGCCGCCGGCAAGGCCCTGACGCAGGAGCAGCTCGTCAAGGCCCTGCTCACCACCGCCGACCTCAAGGCCGACGCACAGCGCTCGTCCCTCGGCCCGACCCGGCCCGACCACCGGCTCACCGCCGGGAAGCCCGCCTGCCAGCCCCTGCTCGACCTCGTCGACGACGGCAGCGCGGCCACCCCGTCGCCGTCCGCCACCGGCGTGTACTACGCGACCAACGGCCGCGAGTTCACCTTCGTCCAGCTCACCCAGCTCGGCGCCGGCCAGGCCGCGAAGGCGCTGACCGCCGCCGACGGCGCGCTCGCCGGGTGCGCGTCGTTCACCGCGACCGGCGCGGGCGGGGCCCCGGTGAAGGTCACCTTCGCCAAGGCCACCGCCCCGGCGGCCGGCGAGGCGACGCTCGCCCTCAACGCCACGTTCACCGCCGACGACTGCGCCAAGGTGCTCTGCGAGGCGCGCGGCTACGTCGTCACGCACACCGGGGACGTGCTGACCCTGGTCTCCGACTCCGCGCTCGCCGACCCGGGCCTGCCGGAGCAGGCGCTGGTCAAGAAGCAGCTCGACAAGGTGCAGGCCGCCGCCAAGTAGCGCCCGTGCCGCGTGCTGCGCGGGAAGTCGGCCGGCCCGACGTCCTGCGCAGCACGCCGGCTACCGCCGCTGCCCCGCCGTCTCCTCCCACCTGCGCCCGATCGACCGCACGAGCGCCGGGTACACCCCGATGTACCGGAACGGCTTGATGCCCAGCATGTACGCGGCACCGAGCCGGCCGTTGGGCTTCACCAGCACGGCCATCTGCCCGCGGTACCCGCCCGCGCCGTCCGGGACCCAGCCCAGGTGCAGCACGGCGTGCACCGTCCGGTTCGCCAGTTCGGCCGCCCACTCGTCGTGCAGCAGGTAGACGGACCGGAACGGCAGCGAGTCCGAGTCCGGCCCGCGCGGCGCCGCGAGCAGGTCCTCGGGCAGCCGGTCGCGGAGCGACCGCACCCGGCCGCCCACGCCACCTTCGGCGTCGTCCAGGTGCAGCAGGCGCCCGAGCTGCCACCGGATCGCGAAGAGCGCGCGGTACACCCGCGAGGAGCCGGCCTTCCCGGGCTCCTCCCCCTCGGTGAACTGGCCCACCAGGTACGGGAGGTCGTCGGGCCCGCCCGGCGTGGGCAGCGCCCACACGTCCTCGACCCGGAAGTCCCCGGCGATCTCGTGGATCCGCCACGGGCGCGAGGTGTGCGCCGTGTTGGGGAGTCTCATGCGTCCGCCCCTTCGTCCGGGCGCCCGGTGCGGACGCCCTGTCTATACGATGCCGTATACAAGCAGGCTAGACCCGTTTATACGGCAACGTATAGACCGGGGTCGCGAGACGTCGCGTGATCGGAGACACCCGTGGCCAACCCCCGCACACCGCGCGAGGCGTGGATCGCCGAAGGCCTCAGGGCGCTCGCCGCGGGCGGACCCGACGCCGTGCGCGTCGAGGTCCTCGCCCAGTCGCTGGGCGTCACCAAGGGCGGGTTCTACGGCTACTTCCGCAACCGGGACGGCCTCCTCACCGAGATGCTCGACACCTGGGAGCACGCCGTCGCCGGTGACGTGATCGACGGGATCGAGCGCGACGGCGGCGACGCCCGCGCCAAGCTCACCCGCCTCCACGCGATCGCCTCCGCCCCCGGCGACCCGCTGACCGACATCTCCACCGAACTCGCCGTCCGCGACTGGGCCCGCCGCGACGACGCCGTCGCCGAACGCCTCCGCCGCATCGACAACCGGCGCATGGCCTACATGCGCACGCTCTACCGGGAGTTCTGCCCGGACGAGGCCGAGGTCGAGATGCGCTGCTTCATCACCCTCTCCCTCCGCATCGGCCGGCACTTCATCGCCGCCGACGAGGGCCCGCGCAGCCGTGAAGAGGTCTCCGCCCTGACCCGCGCGTGGCTCCTGAGCTGAGCGACGGCCCTACCACCTCGCCGCCACGCCCCGGGCACCCGGCGCCATACTGGACGATCACCGCACCCCCGCCCGACAGCGAAGCGAGGACGACCCGTGGACAGTCACCCCATCGAGGAGCCGCTGGTGCGCGCCCTCCTCCGCGCCCAGCACCCGGACCTCGCCGGCCTGCCGCTGCAGCGCGTCCCGGGCGGCTGGAGCAACCAAGTGTGGCGCCTCGGGGAGCAGTTGGCCGTACGGATGCCGCGCACCCCGGACGCTCCCGCACTGCTGCGCAAGGAGTGGCGGTGGCTGCCCGCGCTGACCGACCGGCTGCCGCTGCCGGTGCCCCGCCCGGTGCGGGCCGGGGAACCCTCCGAACGCTTCCCGCACCCGTGGACGGTCGTCGAATGGGTCCCCGGCGAACCGCTCGACCGCGCCCCGATCGACCGCCCGGCCGACGCCGCCGCACGGCTGGCCGCGTTCCTCCGGGCGCTGCACCGGCCGGCGCCCGCCGACGCCCCGGCCAACCCGCTGCGGGGAGTCGATCTCGCCGTGGTGGAAGGGGAGTTCGAGGAGCGCTTCCGCGCCATTGCCCCGACCGGCCTGGCCACCGCCGAGGTCCGGGCCGCCTGGGAGGACGCCCTCGCGGCCCCGGCCTGGGCCGGCCCGGCAGTGTGGCTGCACGGCGACCTCCACCCGGCCAACGCGGTCACCGCCGACGGCACGCTCGCCGGGGTGATCGACTTCGGCGACCTGTGCGCGGGCGACCCGGCCACCGACCTCTCCGCCGCCTGGCTCCTCCTGCCCGACGGCGCCCTCCCCGACTTCCTCCGCGGTTACCCCGACACCGACCCGGCGACGCTCCGCCGGGCCCGCGGCTGGGCGCTCCTGCGCGGCCTCTCCCTCGTCGACATCGGCCGCGCCGGCGAACGCGGCCTCCCCGGCGGCAAGGCGACGTGGGGCCCGGCCGGGCGCGCCGCCCTCCGCCGCGTCCTCGCGACCGGCTGACCCAACTGCGGTACGACGCAAGCGGCTTGTCCGCCGCATGGCCGGACGCCACACCCCGGCCGTTCCGCCGACCGGGTGGGCGTCGCGCCGGATCAGTGTGCACGCGAAGGGTCTGCTCGTTCTGCTGTACATGCCCCCCTGCTTCTTCACGTGCTCCCCTCCGCCCGCACGCGCCGCCGCGCCGGGGCTCCCGTGGCCCTGATCGGCCGGGCCACGGCGGCCGTCCTCTCCCTGACGATCCTGCTCGTCCCCGCCGCCGTGACCGGCGGCCCGCACCCGCCCGAGGTCGGGAGCGGGTGGTGGGAGGTCTCCGCGAACGCCGCAAACGTACGGCTCGACCACTCCGGCGGCGACACCGTGCTGGGCCTCGCCCACCACGGGGACCGCGTCGAGGTCGTGGACACCTGGACGTCGCCGCTCGGCGCCCGCTGGGCCCAGGTCATGGTCGTGCGCACGCGGGTCACCGGCTGGGTGCTGTGGTCGCTGCTCACCCACCACGACCCCGCCGCGGAACCGTAGAATCCGCCGACAGGCACCAGGAGGGATGCGCGTGTTCCGTATGCAGCGGGGGCTTCGTTCCGCACAGTTGACGTCATGGCAGGGCGAGGGCTTCACCGGGTCCGTGAACGAGTCCGCGGCTTCCGCAGGCGGCGCCGGGGACGCGCCCGAAGGCCCGGTGCGCGGGGTCGCGCTGCTGCTGCCGGGCGGGTTCGTCCGCGGGCACGGCGGTCCGCTGCGGATCGCCGAACTCGGCCTGCGCGACCTGGCGGCCGGACTCGCCGAGCGCGGACGCGCCCACGGCGTCGCCGTGCACCTGCTGCGCTACCGCCACAGCGGCTGGAACGGCGCGGACGCCGACACCGCCGTGGACACCCGCTGGGCGCTCGACGAGCTCGAACGCCGGTACGGGCCGGTCCCGGTGGTCCTGATCGGCAACTCGCTGGGCGGGCGCGCCGCGTTCTGGTGCGCCGGGCACCCGAACGTCACCGGCGTGGCCGGCATCGCGCCCTGGCTGCCCAGCGGGGACGGCGTCGCCCAGCTCGCCGGGCGGCGCGTGCTGATCGTCCACGGCACCCGCGACCACAGCGAGGCGAGTGCGGCCGGGTCCCTGGAGTACGCCCTGCGGGCCCGCGAGGTGGTGCCGGACCTCGCCCGCTACGAGGTCCCGGGCGGCAGCCACTACCTCGTCCGGCAGGCCGCCGACGTCGGCGCGCTGACCGCGGACTTCACACTGGCGGCGCTCGACGCCGAGCCGGCCGCGATCGCCACCGGCAGGGTCTGCACCCCGCTGCCCTCGCGGGCCTGAGGGGCTGCCGGCCGCCTACTCCAACCCTGCCGACCGGCAGGGATGATGACGGATATTCGGGCCGAGGATGTGCCGATCGGCACATGTCCCGGAGGGGGTGCGGCGGCCAGGCTTGGGGACATCGAAGCGGCGGCCGCCGGGGCCGCCGCAGGAGAGGAGCCCGCCATGTCCCGCACCCGCCTCCGCCCCCGCGTACGCGTCCGTACCGCGATCACCGCAGCCGCCGCGGCGCTCGCCGTCACCACCGTGACCGCCGCGGTCCCCGCCCAGGGCGCCGACGCGGCCCCGCACGCCCGTCCGGCGAGCGTCAGCGGATCCGGCCGCATCGTGTTCGACTACGCGCCCGACGACGAGATCCGGTTCACCGTCGACGCCCGGGCCGTCCCGTTCAGCCGCCCGTTCCCCGACGTCCCCGCGCTGGCGCACGGGCTGCCCACCGACGCCCGGGGCACCGTCACGATCTCCCACCGGGTCGCCGCCACCGGCCAGGTCGGCCACGCCGAGGCAGCGGTGGACTGCCTGGTCACCGGCGGCCCCGTCGCCACCCTGACGGCGATCGTCACCAGGTCCGACGTCCGGCCCGTCGGCGAGCGGATCGGCCTGAGCGTCTACGACAGCCACGGCAAGGGCAAGGACCGCCTCGGCTTCTCCTGGGGCGTGGTCAACACGGACCTGGATTCCGAGGGCCGCCCCCGGCCCGGCATAACCGGCACGTGCATGGCCCCGGCCCCGTTCAACCCGGTCGTCGAGGGCGGCTACCACGTCCACCACACCGAGCTGCCGACCCCGTGACCGGCCCGGTGCGCCACGGGCGGCGGCCACCGGAATCCTGTGGCCGCCGACCGCCCGTCCTGCCTATCGTCGGAGGATGACCACTCGAACCTTTCGCATCATGGTGCGCGGCGTCTTCGACGGCCTGAGCCCCGAACAGCGCGCGGAGCTCCTCGCCGACGCCGCCCGGCACGACGTCCTGCACGCGGCCTTCACCCGCGAGGGCCACCTCGCCTACGACCTCACCGCACGGGCGGCCTTCACCTTCCGGTTCCTGGACTCCGGCGAGGAGGAAGCGGACATCCTCGCCGCGACCGAGCGCGCCGAGCAGGCCGCCGAGGCCTGGCTCAGCGAGCGCGGCTACGGCTTCAAGAACCTCCGCGCCCAGGCCGAGGACCTCTCCCAGGCCCCCCTCGGCAAGCGCCGGCGCCGCGCCGCCACCACCACCAACTAGCCCCCCTCCCCCTCCGCCATCTCCTTGACCGCTCAGCACCGGTATATACTTGAGCGCTCAAGGAGGTGGCAATGACAACCCCGCAGTCCGACACGGCGCAGTCCGACACGCCGAACGCCGACGCCCAGCAGCCCGCCGCACCGAACGCCGGCACCCCGACGCCCGACCCCCTGGACACGGCCCTGCGCCTGGTCCGCGCGCAGGCCACGCTGGTCAAGCGCTTCGACGCGAGCCTCAGCGGCCTGCACGGCGTGAGCCTCTCCGACTTCACGATGCTCCTGCGCCTCGGCGAGGCCCCCGGCGGCCGCATGCGCCGCGTCGACCTCGCCGAGGCCCTCGGCCTGACCGCCTCCGGCGTCACCCGCGGCCTCGCCCCGCTCGAACGCATCGGCCTGGTCACCCGCGAGCCCGCCCCGCGCGACGCCCGCGTCGCCTACGCAGCCCTCACCCCGACCGGCCGTGAACGCCTCGCCGAGATGCGGACCACCGCCCGCCAGGTCGCCGCCGACGTCTTCGCCCAGTGGCCCGCGGGCGACCTCACCACCCTCGCCACCCTCCTCGGCCCCCTCACGGGCTCCCTCAGGTAGCGCCCGCACGGAACCAACAGAGGAACCACGCCCACGCGGAAACCCGAGTGCACCGCCCGACGCGGCTCTGGGATCATGCCCGAATGGCGCAGCACCTCGAACCCCTCGTGGTCCGGCACACGCACCGGATCCCCGTCCCCGCCGGCACCCCCGTCCCCGCCGGGGGCCAAGGGGCCGACGCGGCACGGCAGTTCGACGCCGCGCTGATGTCCGTGGGCTTCAAGCTGTCGGCGGGCCTGCTGGAGCACCTGTCCGAGCTGCCCGCGGCCGCCGTCGTCGACACGGCCGCCCGCACGCTGGACACCGTCCGTGCGATGGTCGGCGACCACGTCACGCACAACGCCTACTTCATCGACTTCCCCGCCAACGTCCCGGACACCTTCGACTTCTGGACGCGGTGCATAGCCGAGGCGCTCGCCGACGACGCCACCCGCGAGAACACGATCGCCCAGCTGCGGACCGGCGTGGTCGACCTCCTGACCCTCCCCACCTATGGCAACTACCGCCACACCTACGCCGAGTTGCTCGCCGCCCACGACGAGCTGATCGCCGCCGCGGGCGACCGCCTCACCGTCCTGCACCCGGGCAACCCCCTGGCCGACGAGGTCACCGCCCTCTACCTGGCCCTGGCCGGCAGCACCACCCCGCTCGGCGAGGAGGCCCTGGCCGACCTGCGCACGCTCGCCGCACACTGCGTCAACGGCCCCCAGCCCGAGGCGATCCCGGTCCGCGAGAACCGCGCCGTCGTCAACCTCGCCCGCCTCGACGCCGGCGCGGAGCTCCTCGTCGACACGGCCACCGACGTGCTGCGCCTCGCCTGCGCGCTGTCCGACGGCGACGTGACGCTCGCCGAGCCCACCCGCTTCCGCTCGTTCTCCCGGCGCGTCCGCCGCACCCTGCTCACCGGCCTCGACGCGGTCATCGCCGGGAACCCGGCCAAGCTGGCCGACATCACCGCCCACCGCGAGCAGTTCAAGCGCCTCGGCGAGCGCCTCCATCCCCACGAGTACCCGCGACTCCCACACGCCGCCGACGCATTCGCCGTAGCCCGCGGCGAGCAGGAGGCCCGCTCCTTCGAGAGCCGCGTCGAGGAGCTCCTCCGCGCCGACGACGTGACGGGGGCCGTGCGAGTGCTCGCGTCCGCCCCCGGCAAGCTGTTCCGCGCCCTGGACCGGCTGCTGTGCGCGTGCCGCACCCAGGACGAGCTCGACACCGTCGTGTCCGCCGCCGAATGGGCCGCCCCGGACACCGCCGGCCGCGTCCTGCTCTCCGTCCGCGAGCACCTCCACAACCGCGCCGACGACGGCCGCACCGACGACGACCGCGCCGACCACAACCACACCGACCACAACCACGCCGACGACAACGCCCGCGGGAGCACCGACCCCACACCCCCCGCCCGCCGCGTCTTCGCCAACCGCCTGGGCCGGGCGTGGGTCACCGGCGACACCCGCCCGCCCCTGCCCGCCGCCGTGCGCAAGCACCTGATCGACGTCCTCGACGCCGAGCTGCGCCGCCGCCTGCCCACCCCCGGCCACCTGCTGATCGACCCGGCCGTCCTCGACGTCGCCCTGCCCCTCAGCGGCAAGGCGACCGCCTCCGGCCTCGGCGTGCTCCCGCGCGGCTCCCTCTCCCCCGTCGACGGCGAGCTCCTGCGCTTCTTCGTCCACTGGAAGCAGACCAGCCGCACCACCGACTTCGACCTGTCCGCGCTGCTCCTGGACGACGCCTACCAGACGATCACCTGGCTCTCCTACACCCAGCTCCGCGAGATCGAGGGCGAGCACTCCGGCGACATCACGGACGCCCCCGACGGCGCCTCCGAGTTCATCAACCTGCGCCTGGGCGCGGTCCGCGGCAGCTACGTCGTGCCGCAGGTGAACGTCTACTCCGGCGAGGGCTTCGAGCAGGTCGAGGAGTCGTTCTTCGGCTACATGCTGCGCGAGGCCGAGCAGCAGGGCCTCCCCTTCGAACCGCGCACCGTCCGCATGAAGTCCGACCTGCGCGGTCCCGGCAAGGTCGCCCTCCCCCTCGCCTTCCTGCGCACCCCGGACGGCCTCTGGCACGCCAAGTGGCTGCACCTGTACCTCCAGGGCGACCCGGACGCCAACCGGGTCGAGGGCAACCGGGTCTCCGTCGCGACCCTGCTGCGCGGCATCGTCGAGCGCGACCACCTCACCGTCCGCTACCTCGCCGACCTCATGGGCGCCCCCACCACGACCCTGTGGAACACCGCTTCCGGCGCGACGCCCCCGCCCGGCCCGGTCACCTACATCGGCCTGGAACGCCCCGAGGGCCTGCACCCGGACTCGGTCGTCATCACCCCGGAAAACCTGCGCGACCTGATCCCCGCCTGACTGCTACGGTGATCCCCGGCGAGGCCATGGACGGGCTTCCTTCTCACTTCCCTGACCCTAGCCCGTCCGCTTTCCTCGCTCTCGACCTCACCGATGCCGGGGTGCCCACCACAGCACCCCGGCATCGTCGTTCCCCCACTCCTCGCCGCACACCCCACCCCCCGGCCCTCCCCGCGCGACGACCTAGGCTGGACACGCACCACCGACCCGGACCAGCGCGAGGGGCGCCCCATGACGCACGGCAGCGACGACGGCGAGGCGCTCGACCTCGCCGCCGCCCAACGCGAGCACTGGCAGCGGACGTACGGCACCCACCCGGGCATGTACGGCGAGCAGCCGTCCGACCCCGCGCGGCACGCCGCCCGTGTCTTCGCCGCCGCCGGGGCGCAGGAGGTACTGGAGCTCGGCGCGGGCCACGGACGGGACGCGCTGTTCTTCGCCCGCGAGGGCTTCACCGTCCTCGCCGCCGACTTCAGCCCGACCGGCCTGGAGCAGCTCCGGGCCACGGCCGCCGCACGGCAGCTCGCCGACCGCGTCACCACCGCCGTCCACGACGTCCGCCGCCCGCTGCCGTTCCCCGACGCCTCCGTCGACGCCGTGTTCGCCCACATGCTGCTCTGCATGGCGCTGTCCACCGAGGAGATCCACGCGCTCGTCGCGGAGGTCCGCCGCGTGCTGCGCCCGGGCGGGACGTTCGTCTACACCGTCCGCCACACCGGCGACGCCCACTACGGCGCGGGCACCGGCCACGGCGACGACATCTGGGAACACGGCGGCTTCGCCGTGCACTACTTCCCGCGCGTCCTCGTCGACGCCCTCGCCAAGGGCTGGCACCTCGCCGAGGTGCACCCGTTCGACGAGGGGGACCTGCCCCGCCGCCTCTGGCGCGTCACCCAGCACAGGGCCGCCACACCGAACACCCCCGTCTGACCACCCCGCCAAAGCAGCCATCCCAAGCCCCCAACCCTCCGGAGACCACCCGATGACCACCGCCCAGCACCCCGCCCCCGACCTGAGCATCGACGGCACCGGCCTGCTCTGCGTACAGCTGCTGCTGCGCCTGCGCGGCCGGATCTCGGGCCACCCGGCCGGCACGGTGGTCCACATCCACACCACGGACCCGGCGGCCCCGCTCGACCTCCCGGCCTGGTGCCACCTCACCGGTCACGAGTACCTCGGCCCGGTCCCGCACCCGGCCACCGACCGCGAGGTGTACGCCATCCGCCTCACCGCCGCCGCCCTCCCCACGCGCCCCGACCGCCCCTGGCACCCCGCGCCCGCCGACAGCGGGACGACTGGCTGACGACCGACGGTCGCGGCCCGCCCGCCATGCCGCCGACCCGGCCGGTGTGCCACCATGGGGAAATCGAACGACCAAGCGCCATAGGGAGGTTGACCACCTTGGACGCGAATCCGGGCCCGATCCTCGACTGCCAGTGGCACGATCCTCAGGGCGACTGGCACCTGAGCGTCATCCGCAACGGGTCGGCGTGGGAGCTGTTCGCCGCCGCGCCCGTCCACTCGGAAACGATCCCCTTCGACGGCCCCGACGACGTCCGCCGCCTCGCCCAGGCACTGCTGGACCTTCCGGCCGAGCCCGAGCCGTACGAGTTCGAGTGGCACCTCTCGCGCACCGAGGACACCAGGCCCGGGGACGGGCACACCCTGTTCGCGACCTTCACGGTCGGGCTCGACCCGGCGGACGACCACCGCCCGTACCTCGCCTACCAGTCGTACTACCACCGGGGCCACTCGACCGCCCTCGGGCTGGAGGTGATCTGCGAGGACCCGCCGATCGACCGCCTCCGGGCCCAGGCGCACGCCCTCCTCACGAGCCTCCCGCAGCCGCAGCCGCTCCCGCCGCACCACACCCGCCGGACACCCTGAGCCGACGGCCGCGAACAGGGCCCACCGGCCGGGAAAACGCGAGCGCCGCACGCCCGCCGAAGCGGTCGTGCGGCGCCGGAGGCTCGCGCGGGAGAGCGCGGGAGAGCGCGGAAGAGACAGGGTCAGGCCGTCCGCCGCAGCAGCGCCAGGTACATCGCGTCCGTCCCGTGCAGGTGCGGCCAGAGCTGCACGTCCGGGCCGTCCCCGAGCGCGGGCACGCCGGGCAGCAGCGGCCGGGCGTCGATCCACTCGACGCGGCCGCCCTCCGCGCGCAGCACGTCGTCGACGACGGCCCGCGTCTCGGCGAGGTGCGGCGAGCACGTCGCGTACCCGACGACGCCGCCCACCCGGGTGGCCTCGATGGCGGAGCGCAGCAGGTCCCGCTGGAGCGGCCCGAACGCGGCGACGTCCGCGGGGCGCCGCCGCCACCGCGCCTCCGGCCGGCGGCGCAGCGCGCCGAGCCCGGAGCAGGGCACGTCCACGAGGACGCGGTCGAAGCCGCCGGAGCGCCAGGCCGGCCGCGTCCCGTCCGCCGCGATCACGGTGTACGGGCCGGGGTTGCCCTCCAGCGCCCGCGCCACCAGCCGGGCCCGGTGCGGCTGCTTCTCGCTGGCGACGAGGGCCGCGCCGCGCTCGGCGGCGAGGGCGCCGAGCAGTGCGGCCTTGCCGCCGGGGCCGGCGCAGCCGTCGAGCCACAGCCGGTCGGGGCCGTCCAGCGGAGCGGCGGCGAGGGCGAGGGCGACCAGCTGGCTGCCCTCGTCCTGCACACCGGCCCGGTTCTCCCGGACGGCGTCCAGCGAGCCCGGGTCGCCGCCCTCGGCGAGCCGCAGCGCGAACGGGGACCAGCGGCCGGGCTCGGCCTCCGGCAGGGCGTCGGCGAGTTCGCCGACGGCGACCCGTCCGGGCCGGGCGACGAGCGTGACCTCGGGCCGCTCGTTGTCGGCGCGCAGCAGGTCCTCGATCGCGGCGCGCCCGGAGGCGTCCGGCTGCCAGCGGCCGAGGGAGTCCCAGAGCGCGGAGACGACCCAGCGCGGGTGCGAGTGGACGACGGCGAGGTGGTCCTCGGCGTCCTGGTCGTACGGCGGGGCGACCTGCTCGATCCAGGCATCGAGGTCGCGGGCGCTGATCCGGCGCAGGACGGCGTTGACGAACTTCGCCTTGCCGTCGCCGAGCACGACGCGGGCGAGCTCGACGGTGGCCGAGACGGCCGCGTGGCTCGGGATGCGGGTGGCGAGCAACTGGTGGGCGCCGAGCGAGAGCACGTCGAGCACCGGCGGGTCGACCTTGCTCAGCGGCCGGTCGATGCAGGCGGCGATGATCGCGTCGTAGGTGCCCTGGAGGCGCAGGGTGCCGTAGACGAGCTCGGTGGCGAGGGCGGCGTCGCGCCGCTCCATGCCCTTCTGCTCGGCCTCGCGCAGCAGCGACGGCAGGATCAGGTTGGCGTAGGCGTCGCGCTCGTCGACGGCACGCAGGGCGCGGAAGGCGACGATCCGCGCCGGGTCCTTCTTGGGCCGGCGGTGCGGACGGGGGGCGCGGTTGGCGCTGGGGGTGCTCACAGGTGCCTCAAAGTGCTGCGGTGGTTATCAGCTGCGGTCGTTGTCAGCTGCGGTGGTTGTCGGACGAACAGTCGAACAGTAACGCCAAACCGGGTACCCCGGCCTCTTAGCCCCCGAAGCGCTCCCCGGCCTCCAGGCGCGCCCCGCGCGCCCAGTCCGCGGCCCGCATCTCCTTCTTGCCCTGCGGACGGACCTCGCCGAGCTCGATGTCGTGGCTGCCGGTGCCGACCCGGACGCTGTTCTTGCCCACCATGGCGACCTCGCCCGGCGCGAGCCCGGTCTCCCCGGGCAGGAGCTTGACCGGCCCGGTCACCTTGAGGCGCTCGCCGCGGAACTCCGTCCAGGCGCCGGGCGCCGGGGCGCAGCCGCGCACGACGCGGTCGATGCGCAGGGCGGGGTGAGTCCAGTCGATGCGGGCGTCCTCGACGGAGATCTTCGGGGCGAGCGTGACGCCCTCGGCCGGCTGCGGCACGGCGTGCAGGGAGCCGTCCGCGATGCCGTCCATGGTGGCGGCGAGCAGGCGCGCGCCGGACAGCGACAGCCGGGTGAGGAGCTCGCCGCTGGTGTCGGCCGGGCGGACCTCCTCGGTGATCACGCCGAAGACCGGGCCGGAGTCAAGGCCCTGCTCGATCAGGAAGGTGGACGCGCCGGTGACCTCGTCGCCGGCGAGCACCGCGTGCTGGACCGGGGCGGCGCCGCGCCACGCGGGCAGCAGCGAGAAGTGCAGGTTGACCCACCCGTGCTTGGGGATCTCCAGGGTGCCGGGGCGCAGCAGGGCGCCGTAGGCGACCACCGGGCAGCAGTCGGGGGCGAGTTCGGTGAGCCGGGCGACGAAGTCCGGGTCACTGGGCTTCGCCGGCTTGAGGACCTCGATCCCGGCCTCCTCGGCGCGCTGGGCGACGGGGCTGGCGACCAGCTTGCGGCCGCGCCCGGCGGGGGCGTCGGGGCGGGTAACCACCGCGACGACCTCGTGCCGGTCGGAGGCGAGCAGGGCGTCCAGGGCGGGAACGGCGACCTCGGGGGTGCCGGCGAAGACGAGACGCATCAAGTGCCTTTCTGAAAACGGGGATTCAGGCCAGTGGGGAGCTCAGCGCGCCGCGCCGAAGGTGCTGTGCGGGGAGACCTTGACGACCGGCGCCGGCCCGGTGCCCCACTCCGCCTCCCGGATCGCCCTGAGCGCGGCCTTGCGCTGCTCGGTGTCGAGCCGGTCGATGAAGATGATCCCGTCGAGGTGGTCGGTCTCGTGCTGGATGCAGCGGGCGAGCAGCTGGGTGCCCTCCAGGGTGACCGGGTCGCCGTACATGTTGAAGCCCTTGGCGACGACGCCGTACGCGCGCTTGGTGTCGTAGCGCAGGCCCGGCAGGGAGAGGCAGCCCTCGGGGCCGTCCTGCTCGTCCTCGCTCAGCGACAGGTCCGGGTTGATCAGGTGCCCGGTGACGCCGTCCACGTGGTAGGTGAACACCCGCAGGGAGACGCCGAGTTGGGGCGCGGCGAGGCCGGCCCCGGGGGCGTCGAGCATGGTGTCGGTGAGGTCCCCGACGAGCTTGCGCAGCTCCTTGTCGAAGGTGGTCACCGGCTGGGCGGTGGCGCGCAGGACGGGGTCTCCGAAGAGACGGATCGGCTGGATCGCCACGGGGCGCGGACTCCTGTCCGTAGGGGCGCGGGGCTGGGACAACGGCTGGTTCACCGGCAAGTCTATGCAACCCCTCCGTGCGGCCCGGCCGGCCACCCGTCCCCCGTCCTCCGCCGTCCCGCCCCACGCACCCCGCAGGCCTCACGCACCTCATCAGGCGCTCCCGCACCGCCCGCCGGGCCCGTCCCGTGCCACCCACACCCGTGACTGGCATATCCCGAGTCCGCTCGGCGGCGTTACCCCGGCCCCCGCTTCGGCGTTGGTCAAGTGAGATTGACCGGGGCCGGGGCGCACGGGACACGGCGCTCCGGCCGAGCTGACCGTACGGAAGGTGGCACGTAGGCCATGGCCGAGCAGATCAACCACGACGCCCGGGCGCGGGCGAGCCTGCACCTGCTGGTGCGGGACATCGAGCGGGTGAGGCGCCAGGTCGACGCGCTGCGGACCCTCACCGCCCAGCTGGGCAACGTCTACCGCCCGCGCCGCCCCAGCACCTCGGCCGGGTTCGTGGTGTACGGCCGGGCGCCCGCGCCGACCGTGCGCCTGGCACAGGAGCTGCGGGAGAGCGTGGAGACGCTGGTGGCGGCGGCGGTCGAGTTCGACCGGGCACTGGGCTTCTCCTGGGACTCGGTCGGGTCGGCCCTCGGCGTCACCAAGCAGGCGGTGCACCGGCGGTACGGGATGCGCCGGCCGACCAGCGAACTGCTGGCCGCGAGCGGCGCCGTCCCGGGCCCGAGCCGCCCGGACCGCTCCGAGGAGCTGCCCGCACCCGCCGAGCGCAGCGGCCTGGCCGCGACCGTCCCGGCGGCCCGCCAGGGCGGCCTGGACCGCAGTGCACTGGAGCGCGCCGGCACGGACCGCCCCACCGTGGACCGCAGCGCCATCGACCGGACGCCCCTGGACCGGACGTCGATCGATCGCGGCGTCCCCGACCGTTCCCCCGCCGAGCGCTCCCCGATCGACCGCACCGGCATCCCCCTGCGCGGCTGACCCCTCCCCTCCCGAGGGCCCCCGGGGCGGGGTGGCCCACTCACCCCGCCCCCGCACGAGACGGAGCCGGGCCGCCCCCGGCGCCCGAGCAGGGAACCGCCGCCACCACCCGGCGCCCGAACTGAGCACCACCGCCACCCGCCCGTCACCCGATGTCCAGCGGATCCACCCGCACCCGCACCGCCTCCGGTGTCCGCAGCGCGATCCGCGCGATCTGCGCCGCCTTCAGTGCCGCCGCCAGCGCCGCCCCCTGCCCGGGCGGCACGCGCAGCAGCGCGCGCTCCTGCTCCTCGCCGCGCAGCGCCGGCACGGGCACCGGCCCGAGGACGTCCGCGCCCTCCGGCAGCCGGATCAGTCCGAGCAGGTCGGCGACCGCCGCCGGGCTCCCCGCGACCGAGGCCATCCGGGAGACCGGCGGGAAGTGCAGCTGGGCCCGCTCGTCCCGCTCCAGCCCGGCGTGCCCGAGCGGGTCCCAGCGCACCAGGGCCTGCACCGGCCGCGCGGACGGCTCGGCGACGACGACGACCGTCCCGCCCTCCGTCGACGGCCGGACGAGCGCGGCGGCCGCCAGCCACAGCCGCAGCGTCTCCTCGCCGGCCCGCAGGTCGGGGCGGCTCAGCAGCGCCCAGCCGTCCAGCAGGAGCGCGGCGCCGTAGCCGGTGCCGCCCTCGACCACCGGTTCGGCGCCGGGCGTGGAGATCACCAGCGAGGCCTCGTCGGGCACGGTGGCGAGCACCGCGTCCCGCCCGGAGGTCCGCACCGGGATGCGCGGGAACGCCTTCCCGAGTTCCTCGGCCGTCCGCCGCGCGCCGACCACCTGGGCCCGCAGCCGGAAGGAGCCGCACTCGGTGCAGTGCCAGTCGTTCTCCGGCTCTCCGCACCACGCGCAGCACAGCGCGGCGTCCGCCGACGGCGCCTCCAGCGGCCCCTCGCACCGCCGGCAGCGCGCGGGCGTCCGGCAGCGTCCGCAGGCGAGCCGGGGCACGTAGCCGCGCCGGGGCACCTGGATGAGCACCGGGTGCCCGGCCGCGAGCGCCTCGCGCGCGGCCTCCCAGGCCACCGACGGCAGCCGGGCGGCCTGCGCGGCGGCGTCCCGGTGCTGGTCCTGGTCGGTGACGGTCCGCACGCGCGGCGCGACCTGCCGGACGGTCTCCCGGTCGGCGACCAGCGGCCGCGCCCACCCGGTGCTGACCAGCTGCGCGCCCTCGACCGTCACGGCGTGCCCGCCGAGCAGCACGGCCGCGCCCTCCTCGGCGGCCCGCAGCAGCGCGACCTCGCGGACGTGCGGGTGCGGGGCGCGCGGGTCGCTGTGGCTGCTGTCGCCGTCCGACCAGACCACGACCAGCCCGAGGTCGCGCACCGGCGCGAACATCGTGGCGCGGGTGCCGATGACGGCGTGCACCGAGCCACGGCTCACCGCGAGCCAGCGCCGGTAGCGCTCGCGCGGACCGGCCTCCGCCTCCAGGGCGACGTGCATGCCCTCGCCGAGCAGCTCGGTGAGCGCCCGGTCCACCCGCGCCACCGAGCGGCCGTCCGGCAGGACGACCAGCGCGCCGCGCCCGCCCGCCAGCGTCGCCGCGACGGCCCGGGCGATCTCGTACGGCCAGCCGGGCCCGGGCAGCGCCGACCAGACGGCCCGCGGCGCGCCGCCGCCGGCCAGCGCGGCGAGGAAGTCGGGCCCGGCCGGGTAGCGCTGCCAGCCGCCGGGGGCGGGCGCCGCCGGGCGCGGGCGCGGCGGCGGGGAGTCCTCCGCCTCGGCCTTGGCGTGCCGGGGCGGGATCGCCAGCTGGAGGACGTCCGCCAGCGTGCCCGCGTACCGGTCGGCCACGGTCCGGCACAGGCGCAGGAGCTGCGAGGTGAGGACGGGCTCGGGCGACAGCACCTGGGCGAGCGGCGCGAGCGGGCCGGGGAAGTCGCTCTTCTCCAGCCGCGCCACGATGAACCCGTCGTGCAGCTCCCCGCCCTCGCGCTGCCCCTTGACGACGCGCGCGCCGAACCGGACCCGCACCCGGACGCCGGGAAGGGCCTCCTCGGCCATCGCGGCCGGGACCTCGTAGTCGAAGAACTTGTCGATGGTCAGCACGCCCTTGTCGACCACGACCCGGGCCACCGGCAGGTGCTCGGCCCGCTTCGCGCCGCGCCACGTCCGCGGCTTGGCCTTGCGGACCGTCTCCCGGATGAACGCCAGCTGCTCCGGCTCGGCGCCCCCGTTCTCCCCTGTTGTGCTGCTCATCGCTCCCAAGTACTACCAGGTCACACCGACAGGACGCGCAGAAGCGGGGGGCCCCCCCCCGCCCGGGGGGGGGGCCCCCCCACCCCGGGGCCCCCCCGCCTCCGTAGTTTCCGGCACGGCCCCCGGCCGGCGGCGGCCCGGATCAGAACGGCCGCAGAGCCGGCTCCTTGCGGGCGCCGCCGAGCAACCGCTCCAACGCCACTTCCACATCGCCGCGCCAGGACAGCGTGGTCCGCGCCTCCAGCCGCAGCCGCGGGTAGCGGGCGTGCGGCCGGACCGTCTTGAAGCCCACCGCGAGCAGGTGGTCGGCCGGGAGCACGCAGCTCGTCGGCACCCGTCCCGTCGCACCGAAGGCCTCGATCGCGCGCACGCCGCGCCCCACCAGGTCCTTGGCCACCGTCTGCACGAGCACCCGGCCCAGCCCCTGCCGCTGGTAACCCGGCAGCACCCGGCTGACCATCAGCTGGACCGCGTCCGGCGACACCGGACTGGTCGGGAAGGACTGCGAGCGCGGCACGTAGGCCGGCGGCGCGTAGAGCACGAACCCGGCGGGCTGGTCGTCCACGTAGACGATCCGGCCGCAGGAGCCCCACTCCAGCAGCACCGCGGAGATCCACCCCTCCTTCTCCAGCTCGGGCTTGCCGGACTCCACCGCCGCCTTCCCGCTCACCGGGTCCAGCTCCCAGAACACGCAGGAGCGGCAGGTCGTCGGCAGATCCGCGAGGTTGTCCAGCGTCAGCGGAGCGATCCGGCGTCCCATGCCCCGTACCTCCTCGTCCACTCCACAGTCGAGCATTCCCCCCGAACGCCGATGGGTGCATGTTTCACGTGAAACAGCACTCACGCGGAACATGCACCCATCGGGTCACGCCTCTTCGACCGGCCTCAGCCCTGCGACAGCCGCAGTCCGTCCTCGCCCGGGGCCAGGCTGTCCAGGATCCGGTTCAGGTCCTCGACCGAACCGAACTCCAGCACCACCTTGCCCTTGCCGAGCTTGCCGCCGCGCTGCGTCACCTCGACCTTGACCCGGGTGTCGAAGCGGTCCGACAGCCGGCTCGCCAGGTCGTTGAAGGCCGGGGAGTTCAGCTTGCCCGCCTTCGGCGCCTGGCGCTTCGGCTTCTCCTCCAGGCCCATCAGCTTGACGATCTCCTCGGTGGTCCGCACCGAGAGGCCCTCGCGGTTGATCCGCGCGGCCAGCTCCTCCTGCCGCTCCGGGTCCGCCAGGCTCACCAGCGCCTTGGCGTGCCCGGCCGACAGCACCCCGGCGGCCACCCGGCTCTGGACCGCGGGCGGGAGCTTCAGCAGCCGCAGCGTGTTGGTGACGTGCGGACGCGAGCGGCCGATCCGGTCCGCGAGCTCGTCATGGGTGCAGGAGAAGTCCCCCAGCAGCTGGTCGTAGGCGGCCGCCTCCTCCAGCGGGTTCAGCTCCGCCCGGTGCAGGTTCTCCAGGAGGGCGTCCAGCAGCAGCTTGTCGTCCTCGGTGGCCCGGACGATCGCCGGGATCCGGTCCAGCCCCGCCTCCCGGGAGGCGCGCCAACGGCGCTCGCCCATGATCAGCTCGTAGCGCTCCGGCCCGACCTGGCGCACCACGACCGGCTGGAGCAGACCCACCTCCTTGATGGAGGCGACCAGCTCGGCCAGCTTGTCCGGGTCGAAGACATCACGCGGCTGACGCGGGTTGGGCGTGATCCCGTCGATCGGCAGCTCGGCGAAGAATGCCCCGGGCACCGGCGCCGGCTGCTCCCGCAGGCTCTCCACGGCCACCCTGGCGGCCACCGTTCCGCGACCGCCCGGCAGCACCGGCACGGCCGTCGGCGAGACGGCTCCGGTCGCCACCACCGAGGCCGGCCCGGGCACGGCCGTGGCGGGCTGCCCCGCAGCCCCGCCGTCCGTCGGCGCCGCGGGGCCGATCAGCGCCCCGAGCCCCTTACCCAGACCCCTGCGACCACCACTCACTGCTGACCCTCCGTCGTACCGTGCTGTGCCACCGGGGCGCCGTGCCCCGTACCGCTGCCGCTGCGCTGCTGGCCCACCAGTGAGCCCCCGGCCTGGCCCACCGCACGCAGCGCGAGCTCCCGGGCGGCCTCCAGGTAGGAGAGCGCACCGGTGGAACCCGGGTCGTAGGTGAGCACCGTCTGACCGTAGCTGGGCGCCTCCGAGATGCGCACCGAACGCGGGATCGCCGTGCTCAGCACCTCCTGCGGGAAGTGGGTCCGGACCTCGTCGGCCACCTGGGCGGCCAGCCTGGTCCGGGCGTCGTACATGGTGAGCAGGATGGTCGAGACGTGCAGCGAGGGGTTGAGGTGCGCGCGCACCAGCTCGACGTTGCGCAGCAGCTGGCCGAGGCCCTCCAGCGCGTAGTACTCGCACTGGATCGGGATCAGCACCTCCTGCCCGGCCACCAGGGCGTTGACCGTCAGCAGGCCCAGCGAGGGCGGACAGTCGATCAGGATGTAGTCCAGCGGCTGCTCGTAGGCGGCGATGGCGCGCTGGAGGCGGCTCTCCCGGGCCACCAGCGACACCAGCTCGATCTCCGCGCCGGCCAGGTCGATGGTGGCGGGGACGCAGAAGAGCCCCTCGACGTCCAGCACCGGCTGCACCACGTCGGCGAGCGGCTTGCCCTCCACGAGGACGTCGTAGATCGACGGCACCTCGGCGTGGTGGTCGATGCCGAGGGCGGTGGAGGCGTTCCCCTGCGGGTCGAGGTCGACGACCAGGACGCGCAGTCCGTGCATCGCGAGCGAGGCGGCCATGTTGACGGTGGTCGTCGTCTTGCCGACCCCGCCCTTCTGGTTGGCGACCACGATCACCCGGGTCGCGGCGGGCCTGGGAAGGCCCTCACCCGCCCGGCCGATCGCCTGGACCGCAGCCTGGGCAGCACGCGCGATGGGCGTGTCATCGATCTGGTCGATGGTCTCCGAGTCCTGCATGGGGGTCAGTGTTTCACGTGAAACCGGAGCGGCAACAGTCGCAGCCCGGCCGCGACTCAGGATTCCGGAGAGCAAGGAGCGACGTTTCACGTGAAACACCATGCCCGCTATGTCGGAAATCTGACGTTGCGACACTCCGGTGACCGTACAGCGGCCCGCTCTTCACCTCAATGACGACGGGCGGGTGGCCCTCCCGAACAGGGAGGGCCACCCGCCCGTCGTGGCGAGTGTCGAGCGTCACCCGGGGTCAGCGGCCCCGGCGGCGCCCGCCCCGGCCGCGCTCACCGGTGCGGGGGGCCGCGGTCCGGCCCGCCCGGGCCGCCTTGGCCCGCCGGGTCGCCGCCTTCACCCCGCCGGGGCTCTCCCCCGCCTTGACCTGGACCACCCGGGTCGAGGTCTCCAGGGTGCCCTCACCGACCGAGATGACGCTCCACTCGACCGCGCCGAGCTTGGTCAGCCCGGCCCGCGAGTCGGCCAGCTCCTGCTCGGCGCTGTCGCCCTTGAGCGCCAGCATCTGCCCGTGCGGGCGGAGCAGGGGCATGCCCCAGCCGGCCAGCCGGTCCAGCGGGGCCACCGCCCGGGCGGTCACCACGTCCACCGCGAGCTTGCCGACCATCTCCTCGGCCCGGCCGCGGAGCACGGTGACGTTCTCCAGGGCCAGCTCGCGGACGACCTCCTCCAGGAAGGTGGTCCGCCGCAGCAGCGGCTCCAGCAGCGTCACCGAGACGTCCGGACGGGCCAGCGCCACCGGGATGCCCGGCAGACCGGCGCCGGAGCCGACGTCGCACAGGGTGGTGCCGGCCGGCAGCAGCTCGGCGAGCACCGCGCAGTTCAGCACGTGCCGGTCCCAGAGCCGGGGCACCTCGCGCGGCCCGATCAGCCCGCGCTGGACGCCCGCGGTGGCCAGCAGCTCGGTGTAGCGGACCGCGGCGTCGAAGCGCTCGCCGAAGACCTCCCGGGCGGCGGCCGGCGCCTCGCCGGGCCCGCCCGCGGCGGGCGGCGCGGCGCCCTCACCCTCAGCGGCCGGATTGACGGCACCCGCCCCCGGCTGGCCGTCAGCCGTGCTCTCCGTGTCCATCTCGACCTCTCCGATCCCCGGATCCACCGACCCGCTCTCCCGCACAGTTCCACGTGAAACATCTGTCGCCGGGCCACCGCCCCGCGAAGGGACGACGACCCCGCCCGCACGAGGCGGACGGGGTCGCGTCCTGTGAAGCGCACCGGTCGCCGGGGCGACCGGTCGTCGACCTGTCGGCCTCAGGCCGGCAGCACGACCACGCACCGCTGGGGCTCTTCGCCCTCGGACTCGCTGCGCAGACCCGCCGCGGCGACCGCGTCGTGGACCACCTTGCGCTCGAAGGGCGTCATCGGCCGCAGCTTGACCTGCTCGCCCGTGCGCTTGGCCTGCTCGGCCGCCTTGGCACCGAGCGCGGCCAGCTCCTCCCGCTTGCGGGCCCGGAAGCCGGCAATGTCCAGCATGAGGCGGCTGCGCTCACCGGTCTCCCGGTGGACGGCCAACCGGGTCAGCTCCTGCAGGGCCTCCAGCACCTCACCGTCCTGGCCGACCAGGCGCTGGATCGCCCGGTCGTTGCCGTCGCTGACGATGGAGACCAGGGCGCGGTCGCCCTCGACGTCCATGTCGATGTCACCGTCGAGGTCGGCGATGTCGAGCAGACCCTCCAGGTAGTCCGCCGCGATGTCGCCCTCCTGCTCCAGACGGGAGATGAGGCTCTCGTCGGCGCTGGCGGCGGCCTCGGCCTCGACGGCGGAGGTGGTGCCTTCCGTCACTGATGGACTCCTTCGGAGATGAGGCCCAGGTTGGGTGGGCCGGGAACGAAGCTCTGGACGAAGCCGGTCAGGACTTCTTCTTCGGCCGCTGGCCGCCGCGCTTCGGCTGCTGACGGGCGGTGCCGGGCTTGGCGCCGCCGGGTCGGGAGGTGCCGGGCTTGGCGGCGGCCGGCGTGGCGCTGCCGGCGTCGGCCGGAACGGCGTCCGCGGGCTCCTCCTCCGCCGGGGCGTCCTTGGTCAGGCTCGCGGTCTGGCCGCCGGTGTGCTGGCGCTGGGCCTTGGTCTGCTTGCGCGGCTGCTGGCGACGCGCCTGCACCGACTCCTCGACCGTCGCGGAGGCCTCGGCGGCCGCGGTGAGGGCCGCCTTCGACGGGGGCAGCATGCCCCACAGGGCACCCTTGATCTCCGAGCCGTCCGGGTTCAGGCGACCGGCCTTCTTGAGGCGCACCTGCCGCTCGTCCCAGGCCTTGCTGCCCGGAGTCGGGTTGTTGCGGATGACGATCAGCTGCTGGCCCATCGACCAGACGTTGGTGGTCAGCCAGTAGACCAGGACACCGACCGGGAAGTTGATGCCCATGACGGCGAACATGAGCGGGAAGACGTACATCAGCATCTTCTGCTGCTGCATGAACGGCGTCTTCACCGTGAGGTCGACGTTCTTGGTCATCAGCTGGCGCTGGGTGATGAACTGCGACGCCGACATCATGATGATCATCACCGCGGTGACGATCTTGACGCTGGTCTCACCGCTGCTGACGAAGGTCGCGGAGAGCGGGGCACCGAAGATGTGCGCCTTGCCGGCGCTCAGCAGCAGGTCGCCGTGGATGACGCCGATGTCGTGGCCCTTGGCCACGTTGGCGAGCACACCGTAGAGAGCGGTGAAGAACGGCGCCTGGACGATGATGGGAAGGCAGCTGGAGAACGGGTTGGTACCCGCATCCTTGTACAGCTTCATCATCTCTTCGGACTGGCGCTGCCGGTCGTTCTTGTAGCGCTCCTGGATGGCCTTCATCTTCGGCTGGATCGCCTGCATGGCCCGGGTCGCCTTGATCTGCTTCACGAAGAGCGGGATCAGGCAGATCCGGATGACGACCACCATCGAGGCGATGGACAGACCCCAGGCCCAGCCACCGTCCGGGTCGAAGACGTTGCTGTACAGCGTGTGGAACTGGACGATGATCCAGGACACCGCTGTGTACAAGGGGTTCAGGAAGGAGAAGGTCACCGGTCAGGCTCCTTGGACATGAGGATCGGCCGCTCGGGGCCAATGGTCGCCGGGCCCTCGGGGGCCGGACCGGCGGGGTTGGTGGCCACCGGCGCCCCGGTGGCGGACCGGCTGCTCAGCCGGTCTCGCAACCGGCGGTGCCACACCGGGTGCTTGCGCGGCGGGACGTGATCGACCCCGCCGGGGCTCCACGGATTGCAGCGCAGGATGCGCCAGACGGTCAGCCCGCCGCCCTTGACCGCCCCGTGCACCTTCACGGCCTCGAAGCCGTAGTGCGAACAGGAGGGGTAGTAGCGGCAGACCGGACCGAGCAGTGGGCTGATCGTCCACTGGTAGACCCTGATCAGACCCATCAGCAGGTACTTCATCGCCCTGCTCCCGTCGGCGCCGTCGTGGCGGGCTCCGCCTTCAGCAACCGCTTGAGCGCCGCGTCCAGGTCGCGTTCGAGGTCCTGGTACGAGGCGGACGCGGCCTGGGGCAGCGCACGCACCACTATCAGGCTACCGGCGGGCAGCCTGGACAGACGATCACGTACGAGGTGACGCAACCGGCGCTTGACCAGGTTGCGAACGACCGCCGGGCCAACGGCCTTGCTCACGACGAAACCCGCACGCGCCGAAGGAGTCCCCTCGGCGACGTGCGGGCGGGAGTCGCTGGTCCGGTCGGCCTGGCCCTTGGGGTCACCGTCTCTGCTGAGATGGACGACCAACAGGGGCCGGCCGGCCCGACGACCGCGTTTCACCGCGGTCGCGAAGTCCTGGCGCCGCCGCAGCCGATTCTCGGAGGGCAGCACAACAGACTCTGTCGTGGATCAGGCGGACAGACTGGCGCGGCCCTTGCCACGGCGGGCGGCCAGGATGGCGCGGCCGGCGCGGGTACGCATACGCAGCCGGAAGCCGTGGGTCTTCGCGCGACGACGGTTGTTCGGCTGGAAGGTGCGCTTGCTCACTCGGGGGCTCCTGAGGTGAATCGTAGGATGACGGGAAGTCGCTTGGCCGTCACCGTGCGTCCGCGTGATCTCCCCTGATTCGGAAATCCGGCCCGTTTCCCCAGTTCGGCTGGGGTTTGAGGCAATCCACGGCGCCCGTGCTGCGCGCCTTATGGAGCGGGTGGACCCGCGGACATGCGGCAGCGGCCATCGACAACTCGACCTGGTTACGGTACGCGGGACGGGGCACGAGGGTCAAACCAGCCGTCCCGGACGGCCCGGCTCGTCCGGTTTGCCCACAGCCTGTGGACAACGACTTGATCCGGCTCTGTTCGCTGACTACCGTTGCAGGACTTGTCTGGTTTGTTCTTGGAAAGCGTGCACCAGTGGCTGATGTCAACAGCGACCTCGTCCCGGTCTGGGCGAGGGTCGTCGAGCGGCTGGTCAACGACCCGGACGTCGGCGAGATGGACAAGCAGTGGGTGCAGCGCACCCAGCCGATGTGGATGATGCACGACACCGCCCTGCTGGCGACCCCGAACGAACGGGCCAAGCAGGTGCTGGAGGGCCGGCTGCTGCCGCAGCTGACCGAGGCCCTCAGCCGTGAACTCAGCCGCCCGGTGCGCATCGCCGTGATGGTCGATGCCAACGCCGTCCCCACGACCCCCGCGCCGGCCCCCCACGCCCCCGTGGAGCCCTACCCGGGCCCCGTCCAGGACGACGGCTACGGCGGCCAGGGCTACCAGCAGCCGTACGAGCAGGACTACGACCGCCCCCGGTACGACACCGGCGGCTACGAGCAGCGCCCCGCGCCCTACGGCGGTCCGGCGGCGCCCCACTCCTGGTCCGGCTACCAGGACCACGACAGCCAGTACCACGACATCGAGGACGAGCCCGCGCCCCGTGCGGTGCAGCGCCCGATGCCCGGCCCGCCCGCGACCACCCAGGGCGACCTCTTCGGCGGCGCCTACGGCCCCGGCCCGAACGAGCAGCCCCGCACCACCGGCGGCCGCCGCTCGCCCGGCGCACGCCCCGGTGGCGGGCGCCCGTCCGACAAGCCCGCGCCGGAGCGCGCCCTCGAGCGCCCCGCGGTGCCCGGCGTGCCCGCGCCCCCCGGGGCTCCCCCGGCCGGCGGCTCGCGCAAGGACGAGCCGGCCGCCCGGCTGAACCCCAAGTACCTCTTCGACACCTTCGTCATCGGCGCGAGCAACCGCTTCGCGCACGCGGCGGCGGTCGCGGTCGCCGAGGCCCCGGCCAAGGCGTACAACCCGCTCTTCATCTACGGCGAGTCCGGACTGGGCAAGACCCACCTGCTGCACGCCATCGGGCACTACTCGCGCAGCCTCTTCCCGGGCACCCGCGTGCGGTACGTGTCCTCGGAGGAGTTCACCAACGAGTTCATCAACTCGATCCGGGACGGCAAGGCGGACACCTTCCGCAAGCGCTACCGGGACATGGACATCCTGCTCGTGGACGACGTGCAGTTCCTCGCGCAGAAGGAGTCCACGCAGGAGGAGTTCTTCCACACCTTCAACACCCTGCACAACGCGAACAAGCAGATCGTCCTCTCGTCGGACCGGCCGCCCAAGCTGCTGACCACGCTGGAGGACCGGCTGCGCAACCGCTTCGAGTGGGGTCTGATCACCGACGTCACCCCGCCGGAGCTGGAGACCCGGATCGCGATCCTCCGCAAGAAGGCGATCCAGGAGCAACTCAACGCCCCGGCCGACGTGTTGGAGTTCATCGCGTCCCGGATCACCCGCAACATCCGGGAGTTGGAGGGCGCCCTCATCCGGGTCACCGCCTTCGCCAACCTCAACCGGGCGCCGGTGGACCTGGAGCTGGCCGGCATCGTCCTCAAGGACCTGATCCCGGGCGGGGACGAGGACGCGGGCCCCGAGATCACCGCGCAGGTCATCATGCAGCAGACCGCGGCCTACTTCGGGCTGGGCGTGGACGACCTCTGCGGATCCTCGCGCAGCCGCGTGCTGGTGACCGCGCGTCAGATCGCGATGTACCTGTGCCGGGAGCTCACCGACCTGTCGCTGCCGAAGATCGGCGCGCAGTTCGGCGGCCGCGACCACACCACGGTGATGCACGCGGACCGCAAGATCCGCTCGCTGATGGCGGAGCGGCGCTCGATCTACAACCAGGTCACCGAGCTCACCAACCGCATCAAGAGCTAGTACTCCCAGGGCCGTTGGGGCCGCCGCCGGCACTTCTGCGGAAGGCCGGCCGCGGCACGACCCGCCGAGGGCGTCAGGGGCGATCCTGACGCCCTCTCGGCATATCCACAGGTGTGCATCACCCGAATGCGGGGCAGGGATGCCTCGACGGATGCTCCGCCAGTCCACAGTCGGCGTCGAACATCTGACCGGTGATTCGAAAACCGGCAGCGCAGGGGGCGCTCGTCCACAGGTGACGGGCTTTCTCCACCGTCCACAGGGTGCGACGCCCGAAGTTATCCAGAATTCCTCCACAGGCGGGCCGCCGCTACGCTCTTCCGCGCAGGTCAGGTGCCTGTGGACTTGTGCACAACCGTTATCCACAGGGTGTGGACAATTGACGGGCCACCAGTGGGCCGTTCGGGTTATCCACCGCTCGTCCCCAGGATCGGGGCGGTTATCCCCAGGTTGTCCACAGCGGCGTCCACAGTTCGACAACTTTGGGGTACCGTTCATGCCCTGGTGTGAAAGGCGTCACGAAAAGTTGACCGGGCCCCGTGGATAACCGGGCCCGGATCTGGGGACGGCGCTGGGGAAAACCTGTGGATACGTTCGGTGCCCTGTGGGTAACGCTCCGCCGTCCACAGCGGGCCCTGTCCGTCCACAGCCGCCATCCACACCCACTGTGGACAAAATTCGGGGGCTGACCTGCGGAAACGGGGTTATCCACGGTTTCCACAGGCCCTACTACTACCACTACACAGTTAGACCCATCGATGCGTTTCAAAGCAGGTGGGCCCGAAATCTGTGGACAACCGTCGCCCGACATCTGTTCGGGTTGCTTCCGCCCGTCTGCCCCGTCTGTCGGCGGAGTACGTCAGACTGTCCTCGGCAACTGGAAGCGGAGTGGCAGAGCTCGGCGGACAGCCAGACCGACGATCAAGATCAGACGAACCAGAGTGCGAGCGGGAGCGCTCGATCCAGGAGGCGGTTACCGGTGAAGTTCCGGGTGGAGCGTGACGTCCTCGCGGAGGCGGTGGCCTGGGCTGCCCGCAGCCTCCCGGCACGGCCGCCGGTGCCGGTGCTGGCCGGCCTGCTGCTGACGGCACAGGACGGCAGCCTGGCCCTGTCCGGCTTCGACTACGAGGTCTCGGCCCGGGTCGAGCTGGAGGCCGACATCGAGGAGGCCGGCACCGTCCTGGTCTCCGGTCGCCTGCTGAACGACATCTCGCGCAACCTCCCCAACAGGCCTGTGGAGATCTCCACCGACGGCCAGCGGGTCAGCGTGGTCTGCGGCAGCTCCCGGTTCACCCTCCCCACCCTCCCGGTGGACGAGTACCCGGCACTGCCCCAGATGCCCACCGCCACCGGCACCGTCTCGGGCGACGTCTTCGCCTCCGCGGTCAGCCAGGCCGCCGTGGCCGCCGGCCGTGACGACACCCTCCCGGTGCTGACCGGCGTCCGGGTCGAGATCGAGGGCGACCGGATCACCCTGGCCGCCACCGACCGCTACCGCTTCGCCGTGCGCGAGCTGCTGTGGAAGCCCGAGCAGTCGGACATCTCCGCCGTCGCGCTGGTCCCGGCCAAGACCCTGCAGGACATCGCCAAGTCCCTGGGCAGCGGCGACAACGTCTCGATCGCGCTGTCCTCGGGCGGCGCGGGCGAGGGCCTGATCGGTTTCGAGGGCGCCGGCCGCCGCACCACCACGCGGCTGCTGGAGGGCGAGTTCCCCAAGTTCCGCAGCCTCTTCCCGACCGAGTTCAGCGCCGTCGCCGCGATCCAGACCCAGCCGTTCCTGGAGGCGCTCAAGCGCGTCTCACTGGTCGCCGAGCGCAACACCCCGGTCCGGCTCAGCTTCGAGCAGGGCGTGCTGACCCTGGAGGCCGGCTCGGGCGACGACGCCCAGGCCACCGAGCGGGTCGACGCCGACCTGGAGGGCGACGACATCTCGATCGCCTTCAACCCGGGCTACCTGGAGGAGGGCCTCAAGGCCATCGACTCTGCCTACGCCCAGCTGAGCTTCACCACCCCGACCAAGCCCGCCCTCCTGAGCGGCAAGGCCTCGGTGGACGCCGAGGAGGACAAGGCGTACCAGTACCTGATCATGCCGGTCCGCCTCTCCGGCTGATGCTGGTGACCGGCATGATCCCGGGGGTGTGGGGGTCGTCCCCCACAGGACTCCGCATGCCGGTCCGCCTCTCCGGCTGACCCGCACGAGCGATACCCACAGCCTGTGGACGGCCTCCCCCGGTCGGCCCGGACCGGGGGAGGCCCTGTGCGTTCAGCGCGTAGGCTCAGGGAGTGTGCGGCAACGGCGCCGCCGGCAGGCACGTCACCACAGGTAAGGACTTGGTCATGGAGCTCGGCCTCATCGGTCTCGGCAAGATGGGCGGCAACATGCGCGAGCGGATCCGCCGCGCCGGCCACACCGTCATCGGCTACGACCGCAACCCGGACGTCTCCGACGTCGAGAGCCTGCAGGAACTCGTCACCAAGCTCCAGGGCCCGCGCGTGGTCTGGGTGATGGTCCCGGCCGGCGCCGCGACCCAGGCGACCGTCGACGAGCTCGCCGAGCTGCTGTCCCCCGGTGACGTCGTGGTCGACGGCGGCAACTCCCGCTGGACGGACGACATCAAGCACGCCGAGGCGCTGGCGGCCAAGGGCATCGGCTTCGTCGACTGCGGCGTCTCCGGCGGCGTCTGGGGCCTGGAGAACGGCTACGCCCTGATGTACGGCGGCGACGCCGAGCACGTCGCGCGGGTCCAGCCGGTCTTCGACGCGCTCAAGCCCGAGGGGGACTTCGGCTCGGTGCACGCGGGCGCCGTGGGCGCCGGACACTTCGCCAAGATGGTCCACAACGGCATCGAGTACGCGATGATGCAGGCCTTCGCCGAGGGCTGGGAGCTGCTGGAGGCCGCCCCCGAGGTCACCGACGTGCGCGAGGTCTTCCGCAGCTGGCAGGAGGGCACCGTCATCCGCTCCTGGCTGCTGGACCTGGCCGTCCGCGCCCTGGACGACGACGAGCACCTGGAGAAGCTGCGCGGTTGGGCCGCCGACTCCGGCGAGGGCCGTTGGACCGTCGAGGCCGCGATCGACCACGCCGTGCCGCTGCCGGCGATCACCGCCTCGCTGTTCGCCCGCTTCGCCTCGCGCCAGGACGACTCGCCGCAGATGAAGATGATCGCCGCGCTGCGCAACCAGTTCGGTGGCCACGCGGTCGAGTCCAAGTAGCCCCTCCCCACCAGAAGGCGAGCGCAGTCCACAGCCATGCACGTCGCGCACCTGTCGCTCGCCGACTTCCGGTCGTACGCCCGGGTCGAGGTGCCCCTCGACCCGGGCGTGACGGCCTTCGTCGGTCCCAACGGCCAGGGCAAGACCAACCTGGTCGAGGCGATCGGCTACGTCGCCACCCTGGGCAGCCACCGGGTGGCGACCGACGCGCCGCTGATCCGGCTGGGCGCCGAGCGCGCGGTGATCCGCACCTCCGTGGTGGACCGCGGCCGCTCCACCCTGGTCGAACTGGAGCTCACCCCCGGCAAGGCGAACCGGGCCAGGATCAACCGCTCCGACAACGTCCGCCCGCGCGACGTGCTGGGCCTGCTGCGCACCGTGCTGTTCGCCCCCGAGGACCTCAGCCTGGTCAAGGGCGACCCCGGTGAGCGCCGCCGCTTCCTCGACGAGCTGCTGACCGCCCGCGCCCCCCGCCTGGCCGGCGTGCGGCAGGACTACGAACGGGTGCTCAAACAGCGCAACGCGCTGCTGAAGACCGCCGCGATGGCCCGCCGGGCCGGTGGCGGCAAGGGCGCCGACCTCTCCACCCTGGAGGTGTGGGACGGTCACCTCGCCCGAGCCGGAGCCGAGTTGACGGCCTTCCGGATCCAGCTGGTGGCGGCCCTGCAGCCGCTGGTGACGGCCGCGTACGGGCAACTGGCGCCCGGCGGCGGGGACACCGCGCTGGAGTACCGCAGTTCCTTCGAGGGCGACTTGCCGGCCAGCCGCGAGCAGGCCGAGGAACAGCTCCTCCAGGCCCTGCAGGCGGTGCGCAGGCAGGAGGTCGAACGCGGGATCACCCTGGTCGGCCCGCACCGCGACGAGCTCGGGCTCAAGCTGGGCCCGCTGCCCGCCAAGGGCTACGCGAGCCACGGCGAGTCCTGGTCGTTCGCGCTCGCGCTGCGGCTGGCCTCGTACGAGCTGCTGCGCGCCGACGGCGGTGAGCCGGTGCTGATCCTGGACGACGTCTTCGCCGAGCTCGACGCGGCCCGCCGGGACCGGCTGGCCGAGCTGGTGGCCGACGGCGAGCAGGTCCTGGTGACCGCCGCGGTCGCCGAGGACGTGCCGAAGGCGCTGGCCGGCGCCCGCTTCGCGGTGGCCGACGGCGCCGTGCGCCGCGTCGACGCCTGATCCTCCACGCGATCTCCCCCACGCGATCTTTCTCAGGCGATCCCCCCACGGGCTTCCCGCGCGGGCACGGCTCTGCCGCGCGCCTGACCTTCACGATTCCTCCGTAGAGCCCCCCGGTCGCCCCCGCCGGTGGGCGGATCCCGACCGTCCCACCGCTCCCGTACGCTGGACCGCTCGACCGTTGTCCACAGGCTGGGGAAAGGAGATCGCCGTGAGCGAGTCCGCGGAGACCTCCCCGCAGCCCGGCGCCGACCGGCCGACCGGTGCCGACCTCGCCCGTTCGGCGCTGCGGGCGGCCCGGGCGCAGGCGCGTCAGCGCGGCGAGCAGGTCCAGCAGAAGCGCGAGGCGAAGCGGCACGGCCTGCGCAGCGGGGCCCGTTCGGACGGCCGCGACCCGGTGCCGCTGGGCGCGGCGCTGAACCGGCTGCTGACCGAGCGGGGCTGGGAGTCCTCGGCCGCGGTCGGCGGGGTGATGGGCCGGTGGCCGCAGATCGTCGGCCCGGACATCGCCGCGCACTGCCACCCGTCCTCCTACGACGACCAGGCCGCGGTGCTCACCGTGCAGTGCGACTCGACCGCCTGGGCCACCCAACTGCGCTGGCTGGCCCGGCAGTTGGTGGCCCGTCTGAACCACGAGCTGGGCCACGGCACGGTCCGCACCATCAAGGTGCTCGGCCCGGCCGCACCGGCCCGCGGCTACGGCCGGCTGCGCGCCCCGGGCAGCAAGGGACCGGGCGACACCTGGGGCTGATCGCGGGCGCGGGCCCGTCCTCGGAGGAGGGCGACCGGACCACGATCTTCCGGAACCCCTGACAGCCCTTCCAGGCGCTCTGGGCCCCCCGGTCGAGTATCGGGACATGTGCAGAGGGGATTCAGGGCGGCATATCTGCCCTCAAGGGCTGCCAAAGGCCCATCTCTGTCAGTCGTACCGGTAGACTGAGAGCCAAACACTGTTGCTAGTGGCAACCGAGTCGAAACGCCGTGGTCGCACGCCCGCCCACACGGGGTGGGGATGCGGCCCGCGCTGTGCCAGAGAGGGCGCTTCGTGGCCGATTCCGGCAACCCCAGCCAGACCCCAGACCAGACCGACCAGGCTTCCTACACCGGTAGCAACATCCAGGTGCTGGAAGGCCTCGACGCCGTCCGCAAGCGCCCCGGCATGTACATCGGCTCCACCGGTGAGCGCGGCCTGCACCACCTGGTGCAGGAGGTCGTGGACAACTCCGTCGACGAGGCGATGGCCGGGTACGCCGACACCATCGATGTCACGATCATGGCCGACGGCGCGATCCGCTGCGTCGACAACGGCCGCGGCATCCCGGTCGACATCGTCCCGGGCCAGGACAAGCCGGCCGTCGAGGTCGTGCTCACCGTCCTGCACGCCGGCGGCAAGTTCGGCGGCGGCGGCTACGCGGTCTCCGGCGGTCTGCACGGCGTCGGCGTCTCCGTGGTGAACGCGCTGTCCACCCGGCTGTCGGTGGAGATCCACAAGGACGGCCACCGCTGGACCCAGGACTACAAGATGGGCGCGCCGACCGCCCCCCTGGTCAAGGGCGAGACCACCGACAAGACCGGTACGACCGTCACCTTCTGGGCCGACCCGGACATCTTCGAGACCACCGTCTACTCCTTCGAGACGCTCTCCCGGCGCTTCCAGGAGATGGCGTTCCTCAACAAGGGCCTGTCGATCTCGCTGACCGACGAGCGCCCCGAGCACGTGGACGAGGAGGGCAAGCCGCTCACCGTCACGTACAAGTACGACGGCGGCATCGCCGACTTCGTCGCCCACCTCAACTCCCGCAAGGGCGAGGTCATCCACCCCTCGGTCATCGACTACGAGGCGGAGGACAAGGACAAGGCGATCTCGGTGGAGATCGCGATGCAGTGGAACACCTCCTACACCGAGGGCGTCTACAGCTTCGCGAACACCATCCACACCCACGGCGGCGGCACCCACGAGGAGGGCTTCCGCGCGGCGCTGACCGGCCTGGTCAACCGCTACGCGCGCGACAAGAAGCTGCTCCGCGAGAAGGACGACAACCTCTCCGGCGAGGACATCCGCGAGGGCCTGACCGCGATCATCTCGGTCAAGCTCGGCGAGCCGCAGTTCGAGGGCCAGACCAAGGACAAGCTCGGCAACACCGAGGCCAAGACCTTCGTCCAGAAGGTCGTCCACGAGCACCTGAACGACTGGCTGGACCGCAACCCCAACGAGGCCGCGGACATCATCCGCAAGTCCATCCAGGCCGCCACCGCGCGCGTCGCCGCCCGCAAGGCCCGCGACCTCACGCGCCGCAAGGGCCTGCTGGAGTCCGCCTCGCTGCCGGGCAAGCTGTCGGACTGCCAGTCCAAGGACCCCTCCGAGTGCGAGATCTTCATCGTCGAGGGTGACTCCGCCGGCGGCTCGGCCAAGCAGGGCCGCGACCCGCGCACCCAGGCCATCCTGCCGATCCGCGGCAAGATCCTGAACGTCGAGAAGGCCCGGATCGACAAGGTGCTGCAGAACACCGAGGTCCAGGCGCTGATCTCGGCCTTCGGCTGCGGCATCCAGGAGGACTACGACGAGTCCAAGCTCCGGTACCACAAGATCGTCCTGATGGCCGACGCCGACGTCGACGGTCAGCACATCCGCACCCTGCTGCTGACCCTGCTGTTCCGCTTCATGCGGCCGCTGGTCGAGTCCGGGTACGTCTACCTGGCCATGCCCCCGCTGTACAAGATCAAGTGGGGCAAGGACGACTTCGAGTACGCCTACTCCGACCGCGAGCGCGACGCGCTGATCGCGGCCGGCGTGGAGGCCGGGCGCCGGCTCCCCAAGGACGACGCGATCCAGCGCTTCAAGGGTCTCGGCGAGATGAACGCCGAGGAGCTCCGGGTCACCACCATGGACGCCGAGCACCGGCTGCTGCTCCAGGTCACCCTGGAGGACGCCGCCCGCGCCGACGAGCTGTTCTCCGTGCTGATGGGCGAGGACGTCGAGGCCCGCCGCTCCTTCATCCAGCGAAACGCCAAGGACGTCCGCTTCCTGGACGTGTGACGCCGCCCGACCGGCAGCCGCACGTACCAGTCCGCGTGAAAGGAAACTGACCACCAGTGGTCGACGACAACCGTCCCGACGGCGAACAGCCCGAGACCCCCGTACCCGCCGAGGCCACCGCCCAGGCGACCATGCGGATCGAGCCGGTCGAGCTCGAGACCGAGATGCAGCGCTCCTACCTCGACTACGCCATGAGCGTGATCGTCAGCCGGGCGCTCCCCGAGGTCCGCGACGGCCTCAAGCCGGTGCACCGCCGCGTGCTCTACGCGATGTACGACGGCGGGTACCGGCCCGAGAAGGGCTACTACAAGTGCGCCCGCGTCGTCGGCGACGTCATGGGCAACTACCACCCCCACGGCGACACCTCCATCTACGACACCGTGGTCCGCCTGGCCCAGCCGTGGTCGCTGCGGATGCCGCTGGTGGACGGCAACGGCAACTTCGGCTCCCCGGGCAACGACCCGGCCGCGGCCATGCGCTACACCGAGTGCAAGATGATGCCGCTGGCCATGGAGATGATGCGCGACATCGACGAGGAGACCGTCGACTTCGCCGCCAACTACGACGGCCGCTCGCAGGAGCCCACCGTCCTGCCCGCGCGCATCCCCAACCTGCTGGTCAACGGTGCCACCGGCATCGCGGTCGGCATGGCCACCAACATCCCGCCGCACAACCTCCGCGAGGTCGCCTCCGGCGCGCTCTGGGCGCTGGAGCACCCGGACGCCTCCAACGAGGAGCTGTTGGAGGCCCTGATCGAGCGGATCAAGGGCCCGGACTTCCCGACCGGCGCGCTGATCGTCGGCCACCGCGGGATCGACGACTACTTCCGCACCGGCCGCGGCTCGGTCACCATGCGGGCCGTCGTCGAGGTCGAGGAGATCCAGGGCCGCCAGTGCCTGGTGATCACCGAGCTGCCCTACCAGGTCAACCCGGACAACCTCGCGCTGAAGATCGCCGACCTGGTCAAGGACGGCAAGGTCGCCGGCATCGCCGACGTCCGCGACGAGTCCTCCTCGCGCACCGGAACCCGCCTGGTGGTCGTGCTCAAGCGCGACGCGGTCGCCAAGGTCGTGCTGAACAACCTGTACAAGCACACCGAGCTGCAGACCAACTTCGGCGCCAACATGCTGGCCCTGGTCGACGGCGTGCCGCGCACGCTGTCGCTCGACGCCTTCATCCGGCACTGGGTCAACCACCAGGTCGAGGTCATCGTCCGGCGCACCAGGTTCCGCCTGCGCAAGGCCGAGGAGCGCGCCCACATCCTGCGCGCGCTGCTCCGCGCGCTCGACGTGATCGACGAGGTCATCGCGCTGATCCGGGCCTCGGCCAGCGCCGACGCGGCCCGCACCGGCCTGATGGAGCTGCTGTCCATCGACGAGCTCCAGGCCAACGCGATCCTGGAGATGCAGCTGCGCCGCCTGGCCGCCCTGGAGCGCCAGCGGATCACCGACGAGCACGACGAGCTCCAGCGCAAGATCGACGAGTACAACGCGATCCTGGCCTCGCCGACCCGCCAGCGGGAGATCATCTCCGAGGAGCTCACCGCGATCGTCGAGAAGTACGGCGACGAGCGGCGCTCGACCCTCATCCCGTCCGACGGCGACCTCTCCATCGAGGACCTCATCGCCGAGGAGGACATCGTCGTCACGATCACCCGTGGCGGCTACGTGAAGCGGACCCGCTCCGACCTCTACCGCTCGCAGAAGCGCGGCGGCAAGGGCGTGCGCGGTGCCCAGCTCAAGCAGGACGACATCGTCGACCACTTCTTCGTGACGACGACCCACAACTGGATCCTGTTCTTCACCAACAAGGGCCGGGTCTACCGCGCCAAGGGCTACGAGCTGCCGGACGCCGGGCGCGACGCCCGCGGCCAGCACGTGGCCAACCTGCTGGCCTTCCAGCCGGAGGAGCACATCACCCAGGTGATGGCCGTCCGCACCTACGAGGACAAGCCGTACCTGGTGCTCGCCACCCGGGCCGGCCTGGTCAAGAAGTCCGCGCTGAAGGACTACGACTCCCCGCGCTCCGGCGGCCTGATCGCGATCAACCTGCGCCAGGACGAGGCGGGCCGGGACGACGAGCTGATCGGCGCCGAGCTGGTCTCCTCCGAGGACGACCTGCTGCTGGTCTCCAAGAAGGCCCAGTCGATCCGCTTCACCGCGACCGACGACGCCCTGCGGCCCACCGGCCGCGCCACCTCGGGCGTCAAGGGCATGGCCTTCCGCGAGGACGACGAGCTGCTCTCGATGAACGTCGTCCGCCCGGGCACGTTCGTCTTCACCGCCACCGACGGCGGGTACGCCAAGCGCACGGCGGTGGACGAGTACCGTGTTCAGGGACGCGGCGGCTACGGCACCAAGGCGGCGAAGATCGTCGAGGGCCGGGGTTCGCTGGTCGGCGCGCTGGTGGTCGACGACACCGACGAGATCATGGCGATCACCCTGTCGGGTGGGGTGATCCGCACGAGGGTTTCCGAGGTTCGTGAAACCGGACGTGACACCATGGGCGTCCAACTGATCAACCTCGGAAAGCGCGACGCGGTCGTGGGCATGGCCCGCAACGCGGAGGCCGAGGACGAGGAGACGTCGGAGGACGAGGTCGAGGGCACCGAGTCCACCGAGATGGCCGAGGGTACGGAGACGGCCGCCGGCGGCGAAGCCGGCGTCTGACCGAACCGTTGGCCGGTGCCGTCGCGTCCTCAGTGAGGGGATGCGGCGGCACCGGCCGCCGACCAGTTCCGGGCAATCCCGCCGGGCGCTGGATGTCGAGTGACGAACAGGGCGGTTCCCCCGCCCTGGCGGGAAGTGCGGGAGGACCAGGTGAGTGGAGCCACGGGTGCTGCGGGAGGAGCCTCCGGCGGCCGTCCGGGCGCGCAGGGCGGGGGTGGGTACGGCGTGCCGCAGCCGCCGGCCGAACACCCGGCCGCGTCCACCTCGCTGATGCCACCGGTCGGCGCGGCGGGCCAGAGCGGTGCCACGTACGGCGGTCAGACGCCGGCCCCGGGCGCCCAGGGCGGGGCCGGCGGGTTCTCCCAGCCGACCACCTACGCCAAGGGGCAGCCGACCCCGGCCCGGGGCACCCGGACGGGGAACACCCCGCCCGGCGGCACGCCCGTCCCCGGGGCCGCGCGCCGACCCGGCACCGGAGCCCCGGCCGCCGGCCCGGGCCTGGGCCGCACGCGCAAGGCCCGTCTGCGGGTGACCAAGGTCGACCCGTGGTCCGTGATGAAGGTCAGTTTCCTGCTGTCGCTGGCGGTCGGGATCATCATCATCGTGGCCGCGGCCGTGCTGTGGATGACGCTGGACTCGCTCGGCGTCTTCGACTCGCTGTCCAAGACCCTGAAGGACGTCACGGGGTCGGACAGCAACGGCGGCATCAACATCATGGACTACATCGGCTTCGGCAAGGTGATGACCTTCACCTCGCTGATCGCCGTGGTGGACGTCGTGCTGCTGACCGCGCTGTCCACGCTCTCCGCGTTCATCTACAACGCCGCGGCCGGCTTCACCGGCGGCGTCGAGCTGACCCTCGCCGAGGAGGACTGACCCGGGCGGATCCTGATCCACGGTCAGAACTCCGTCCCCGGACGGAATGGACGGGCCCCGGAGGCTGTTTCAGCCTCCGGGGCCCGTCGGCATTTCGGGTGACAGCCGGCCGCCCACGGCGTGCCGCCCGGATTCGGGCCGGCCGCGGTGGGATTTGCTGGATGCCGCCCGTTCCGCGTCAGGGAGTGCCGCAGGCCGCCCCCGGTCCGCCCGACCGGGTCGTGCAGGACGACTGGACGGAGGCGCGCTCGATGGCACAGCTCGCAGGTCAACTGGTCGAGGCCCTGGAAGGGCTGCTGGGGGTGCAGGTCCCGCTGCGGGTCCAGGCCTGGGACGGCAGCGTCGCCGGCCCGCCCGGCGCCCCCACCATCGTCCTGCGCAACCGCCGCGCGCTGCGCCGCCTGCTCTGGGCCCCGGGCGAGCTCGGCCTGGCCCGCGCCTACGTCTCGGGGGACCTCGACGTCGCCCCCGGCGGCGACCTCTACGAGGTGCTCGACGCCGTCGGCCGGTTCTCCGAGCTGCCGCGGATCCGCACCCTGGAGTTCGGCCCGGCCGACGTGGTCGGCCCGGAGGGCCGCCGGGCGCTCGCCGCCGTCCTGCGGGCCGGCGCGGTCGGCCCCCGGCCCACGCCGCCCCCCGAGGAGGCCCGGACGGCCCGGGGGCGGCTGCACAGCCGCGGCCGGGACCGCGCCGCCATCAGCCACCACTACGACGTCGGCAACGACTTCTACGGGCTCGTCCTGGGCTCCTCGATGGTCTACTCGTGCGCCTACTGGACGCCGGACTCGAAGAGCCTGGAGGACGCCCAGGCGGCCAAGCTCGACCTGATCTGCCGCAAGCTCGGCCTGCGGCCGGGGATGCGCCTGCTGGACGTCGGCTGCGGCTGGGGCTCGCTGCTGCTGCACGCGGTCCGGCACTACGGCGTCACGGCGGTCGGCGTCTCCATCTCGGCGGAGCAGGTCGCGCTGGCCCGCCGGCGGGTCGAGGAGGCCGGGCTGGCCGACCGGGTGGAGGTCCGGCTCCAGGACTACCGGGAGACCGCCGACGGCCCCTTCGACGCGATCTCCAGCGTCGGCATGGCCGAGCACGTCGGCGAGGAGCAGTACCGGGTGTACGCCGAGGGCCTTTACCGGCTGCTGGTGCCCGGTGGCCGGCTGCTCAACCACCAGATCGCGCGCCGCCCCGACCACCCCGGCGAGGAGCACCGCACCAGCCCGTTCATCGACCGCTACGTCTTCCCGGACGGCGAGCTCTCGCCGGTCGGTTCCACCGTGGCCCGGCTGGAGGAGGCCGGCTTCGAGGTCCGCGACGTCGAGTCGCTGCGCGAGCACTACGCGCTGACGCTGCGCGAATGGGTGGCCAACCTGGAGGCGCACTGGACGGAGGCGGTCCGGCTGGTCGGCCGCGGCCGGGCCAGGGTGTGGCGGCTGTACATGGCGGCCTCCGCGCTGGCCTTCGAGCAGAACCGGATCGGGATCAACCAGGTCCTCGCCGTCCGCAGCACCGAGGAGGGCGCGGCCGGCCTGCCGGCGACCCGGGAGGAGTGGCTGCTGCGGCGCTCCGCCGGGGCGCCGCGGCTCGGCGCCGGGGTCCCTGCCGCGACCCCCGCCGGAACGGATTTGGGGGATCGGCGGTCGGTCCGCTAATCTTTCAGTGCGGCAAGGGCCTATAGCTCAGACGGTTAGAGCGCTTCCCTGATAAGGAAGAGGCCACAGGTTCAAGTCCTGTTAGGCCCACCACCGCGAAGGGCCCGGAGTGGATCACTCCGGGCCCTTCGGCGTTTCCCGGTTTTCGTTCCACGGCCAGGTTCCGGTAACCTCTGCGTGTGGCGAGGGCCTATAGCTCAGACGGTTAGAGCGCTTCCCTGATAAGGAAGAGGCCACAGGTTCAAGTCCTGTTAGGCCCACCTCCCCGAAGGGCCCGGAGTGGATCACTCCGGGCCCTTCGGCGTTTCCCGGCGTCAATCCCGCGGTCCGGGCGCGGGGTTGGCGGCAGCGGTGGCTGGTCACGATTGGGACACCGGTGTGTATCATCGGCCGCAAGGGCAGTCTGGCACCCGGCGGCCCCGTAGGCGTTCGAAAAGAACTGGACTCGTCGGCCCGGTCACTCCGGCCGGAACTCGGCTCTTGAGTCCACTTATGCAAGAAGGACGAGGTCCCGCGGTGAAGAAGCTTCTCCTGGTCGCCCTGGTCGCCCTCGGCGGCTTCTTTGTCTACCGTCAGGTCCAGGCGGACCGCGCCGAGCAGGACCTGTGGACCGAGGCCACCGACCCGGTTCCGGCCGGTCGCTGACCTCCGGGCGATCTGACGATCGACGATCTTCGGGGGCGCTCCGCGCGCCTCCTCGGGTCGGGGGGGCGCGGGGGCGGCCCGCCCGGGGGGCAGCCCCAACGGGGGGCGCCCCCGCGGCCGGCGCCCAGCCGCGGACCACGAGCGCCGCGGCCCCCCCGCGGGGGGCTTCCTGCCAATCGCTTTTGGGGGGGGGGGCGCGCCCCCCCCCGGGGGGCCCCCCCCCCGGCCCCGGCCCGGGGCGGCCCGATTCCCTCAGGGGGACGGCACCGGTAGGCCGCCGGAACCCGGTACGCTAGTGCCCGTCGGCACCGGCGGTGCCGTAGAGGGGCATTAGCTCAGTTGGTAGAGCGCTGCCTTTGCAAGGCAGATGTCAGGAGTTCGAGTCTCCTATGCTCCACAGTTCGCAGTACCAGCCGATCGGCCGTTGACCTGAGTCCGGGTCAACGGCCGATCGGCGTTCCGGCGTCAGTGCGGCTTGCGCGGGTCGTGCGGCTTGGGGCGGTCGTCGGCCGGGGGAGCGGGCTCGTCGGCCGCCCCCTCGGGGCCCGTGCCGTTGACCGGTGCGGCGGAGGAGCCGGTCGCGTGGGCGCCGGCCGGCTGCGCGGCCTGCGGCGCCGGGGGCTCGACCAGCCACTCCGGGTTGCTGTGCCGGCGCCACCACTGCCAGGCGAGGACCCCGCCGCCGATCGCCACCGCGCCGGCCACGGCGAGGCCGGCGGCCCAGCCGTTGTGCTGTTCCTTCCTGGCGTTGCGGGCGGCGAGGTCGCTGATCTCGGCGGAGCTGACGTGGCCCTGGAGGGCGGTGAGCGCGGCGGCGCCCCGGGCCTGGGCCTCCTGCGCGACCGGGACGACCGCGGCGCGGGCGTCCCCGACCGCCTGGACGACCCTGGGGGCGACCGTGGAGCGCGCCTGGTCCGCGGCGCGGGCGGCGGAGAGGCGGGCGGCCAGTGCGGCCTCCTGGGCCCGGTGGAAGGCCTTCAGGGCGTTCTCCTGGGCGTCCGGCGGGAGGTTGGCGAAGGCGTGGCCGAACTGGGGGGCGAGGTGCCGGTCGTACTGGACGCGGAGGCTCTGGGCGGCCTGGGAGGCCTTCGGCCCGAGCGCGTCGAGGGCGGGGCCCAGGCGCTGCTTGGCGCCGTCCGCGAGGTGCGCGGCGGTGTCCCGGGTCCTGGCGGCCGTCTCACGAGCTGAGTCCAAACGGGTCACGGGTTCTCTCCTCCTGGGTGGCGTCCTATATGCACATATCCACCTGAATGCTGATCATGCATCCTGATTTGTCCGACGGCACCCCGGGGTGGGCCGTCTGCGGGTGTCGCGGGTGCTTGGGGAGGGGGACCGGCGGGGCAGGATCGAGAGTGGGGACGACGTCCGCCGCCGGGGCGGCCGCAGTAGGCTGGCGGCTCCGGTGGTCCTGTACGGGAAGGGGAAACCGCTGATGCTCCCGGACGAGCCGAGGCCGTCGGCCGATGGGGTCCAGGCGTCCACTCCCGAGGCCGTTCCGCCCGGGTGCTACCGCCATCCGCAGACGCCCACCGGCATCTCGTGCACCCGCTGCGGGCGCCCGGTCTGCCCGTCGTGCATGGTGCCCGCCTCGGTGGGCTTCCAGTGCCCCGAGTGCGTCAGCGGCGCGCACTCCGAGACGCGGCGGCCGACCACCCGCTTCGGCGGGACGCTGACGGCCGACGGCGCGCTCGTCACCAAGGTCCTGATCGGGATCAACCTCGCGGTCTTCGTGCTCGCCGCCTACGTCTTCTCGCCGTGGCTCGCCCAGGACTGGATGCTGTACAGCGCCGGCCGGGCGATCCAGGGCGGTCCCGGGGGCGTGGCCGACGGCCCGAGCCAGTGGTACCGGCTGCTGACGGCGACCTTCCTGCACGTCCAGGTGTGGCACGTCGGCTTGAACATGCTGGCGCTCTGGTGGACCGGACAGGTGCTGGAGGCGGTGCTCGGCCGGGCGCGCTTCCTCGGCCTCTACCTGCTCTCGGGCCTGGCCGGCAGCGCCCTCGCGTTCCTCGTGGCCGGCAACCTGATGAGTTCGCTGGGCGCCTCCGGGGCCGTCTTCGGCCTCTTCGGGGCGACGCTCGTGCTGCAGATCAGGACCCGCAGCCCGATCGGTCCGGTCATGGCGCTGCTGGTCTTCAACCTGATCGTCACCTTCTCGGTCCCCGGGATCGACTGGCGCGCGCACGTGGGCGGCCTGGTGGTGGGGGCGCTGACCGCGGTTGGCCTGATGTTCGCCCCGCGCGAGCGCCGCGGGCCGGTCCAGGCGCTGACGATGGCGGGCGCGCTGGCCGTCGTCCTGGCGATGGTGCTGATCGGGATGGCCCGCTACGGCGCCTGACGCCGGCGGCCGTTGTCCACAACGGGTGCGGGGTTGTGCACAGCCCGTGTGGTGCGCCGGGTGTGGACAGCTGTTCTACGCGTGTCCGCCTGTGCGGTTCGCGCTCTCACGAAGTGCTGTCCACAGCTGTGGACAGTACTTGGCGCCCAAGTTATCCACAGGCTGGGGACACTTTTCCCCAGTGTGGATAACCATGTGGATAAAGGCGACAGTGCGATTGTGGGGATAGCTGCCTGGCCGGTCGCCCGGCTCCGGGCACGCCTCGACGCCGTCCCGGGTCGAGCTGTCCGGAACGGCGGAGGGGCCGTGTCAGGGGGTCGGAAGGGCCGATCGGCGGCGTGATCCGGCCAGGGCGTGGGCCCCGGCCGTCACTTCCACTGGGTGGAGACGCCGAAGCCCGCCGCGATGAAGCCGAAGCCGACCAGGATGTTCCAGTTCCGCCAGCTCTCGACCGGGTAGTTCCCGCTCGTCACGTAGTAGGTGACGATCCACACCAGCCCGATCAGGAACAGTGCCAGCATCAGGGGCGCGACCCAACTGCGGCCCGAACTGATCTTCACCACGGCCGTCGTCGGCGGGGTGTAGTCGGACTTCTTGCGGAGTCGAGACTTCGGCACGAGGAGCTCTCCTGTCGATGCGCTGTGAGACCGCGCAGGGGTGCAGCGGGGGCGGGTCGGCCGGCGTCACTCGTGGAGAACGCTGGGGACGGCTCCCGCACGTGCCACCGGCGTCCGTTAGCGTAGTGGCTCGGCGGGTCTTAAGGAGATAAGGGTACGGTGCCTAATTTGTCGATTCCCCCTCGGCCGACCCGTACCCGTCGATCCGGCATCCGAATTGTCGGCCGTGCCCTGACCTGCGCCGTCTTCGCGCTCGCCGGTCTGCTTTTCTACATCAGCGCACAGACCGCCCGCGGGACCGACCTGCGGACCGACAACTCGCTCCTCAGCCTCGGCGACGTGATACGCCAGCGCAGCGCCCAGAACCAGCAGGCGCAGGCCCAGCTCGCCGACCTCCAGGCCCGCGCCCAGGCGCTCACCGAGCAGCGGAGCCAGAACCCGGCCGACACCGCCCGGCTGGACGGCCTCCGGCTCGGCGCCGCGCTGGAGCCGCTCCAAGGCGGCGGCCTGACCGTCACCCTCAACGACGCCCCGCCGAACGCCACCGCCCGCATCCCCGGCGTCCCCGAGCCGGGCGTCAACGACCTGGTCATCCACCAGCAGGACATCCAGGCCGTGGTCAACGCGCTGTGGCGGGGCGGCGCCGAGGGCGTGCAGGTCATGGACCAGCGGCTGATCTCCACCAGTGCCGTCCGCTGCGTCGGCAACACCCTGCTGCTCCAGGGCCGGGTCTACTCGCCGCCCTACGTCGTCAAGGCCGTGGGGAAGACCGACGACCTGCGCGCGGCCGTGGACGGGGACCCGACGATCCGCAACTACTTGCGCTACGTCCAGGCGTACGGACTCGGCTGGAAGGTCCAGGAGAGCGGCGACCTCGCCCTGCCCGGCTACTCGGGCACCACCGACCTCCGTTCGGCGGGCGGCCAGCAGTAGCGGACCTGCCTGGACGCCGTGGAATGCGGGTCTACTCTTGACCCCAGTCTGCTACGTCGAGGGAGCACCATGTACGGCTGGATCTGGCGTCACCTCCCGGGGAACACCCTGGTCAAGGCCGTCATCTCGCTGCTCCTCATCCTCGGGGTGGTCTACCTCCTGTTCACTTACGTCTTTCCGTGGGCGGAACCGCTACTCCCCTTCGGTGACGTCACAGTGGACGGCGGTGACGGTGCCGCGGCCGGCTGAGCCGGCCGGCCCCGCTCTTCCCCTCCAGTCCCCGCGAGCCACGGAGATAGCGCGCGAATGACCACCCAGCGGACCCAGCCCCGGATCCTGGTCGTCGACAACTACGACAGCTTCGTCTTCAACCTGGTCCAGTACCTGTACCAGCTCGGCGCCACCTGCGAGGTGGTGCGCAACGACGAGGTGACCGTCGAGCACGCCGTCCGCCGCGGCAGCGGCGACGAGGGCTTCGACGGGGTGCTGCTCTCCCCCGGCCCCGGCGCGCCGGAGGAGGCCGGGGTCTGCATCGAGATGGTCCACCACTGTGCGCGGATCGGACTGCCGGTCTTCGGCGTCTGCCTGGGCCTGCAGTCGATCGCCGTCGCGTACGGCGCAGTGGTCGGCCGGGCGCCGGAGCTGCTGCACGGCAAGACCTCACTGGTCGAGCACGAGGACGGCGGGGTGTTCGAGGGCCTGCCCTCGCCGCTCACCGCCACCCGGTACCACTCGCTGGCGGTCGACCCGGCGACGGTGCCGGAGGACCTGGTGGTCACCGCCCGCACCGAGAGCGGCGTGATCATGGGCCTGCGGCACCGCGAACTGCTGGTCGAGGGCGTGCAGTTCCACCCCGAGTCGGTGCTCACCGAGGGCGGGCACCGGATGCTCGCGAACTGGCTGGCGGAGTGCGGCCACCCGCAGGCCGTGGACCGGTCGGCCGGGCTCGCCCCGGTGATCGGCCGGGGCTGAGCGGCGTGACCGCACTGCGTCCCGAGGGGCGTTACCAGCCGGAGGCGGGACCGTACGGGGACGGGCGGCAGCCCGCGGACCAGTACGGCCAGGCCGAGTACGGCGGAGGCCGGCAGGTCGACGGCCAGTACGGCTACGGGCAGTACGGCGGCCAGTACCAGGGCGCCCACCAGTCCCAGCCGGTCCAGCCCGCCCCGCCCGGGCAGGCGGGCGCGGAGGACGGCTGGGGCGTCTACGAGCAGGCCGAGCAGGCCGCCGACGCGCCCGAGTACCCCTGGCTGCCCGACCAGACCGTGCAGCTCCGGCTGCCCGCCGGGGAGGGCCCGGCCGCCGCCGAGGCGGCCCCGCCCACCGGCGGCCGGGCCGAGCGCCGGCGGGCCGCATCAGATGTGTATAAGAGACAGCGGCAAGCATATACGGATGCAGCTATCAAGAAAGAAGCGTAATGGTCAATCAGGCAGCCCGTTACCGGAAAATGACCGGCGCGCCTTATCATATTGGCATGCTCCACGG
>NZ_JBHVPD010000058.1:40937-67615 GCF_042887525.1 Kitasatospora sp. NPDC057936 | reverse complement strand
TGGGGGCCCCGGCCCGTTTCCCCCCCCCCCCGGTAACCCCCCCCCCGGGCCCCCCCTCCCCCCTCCCCCCCCGGGGCGGGGGCCCCCGGGGGGCGCCCCCCCCCCCCGGCCCCGTGGCCGGGCGGAGCGGCTCAGGCCTTCTTCACCACGCTGGACTTGAGCTGCATCGCGCCGAAGCCCTCGATGCGGCAGTCGATGTCGTGGCCGTCGACGCCGTCGACGAGGCGGATGTTGCGGACCTTGGTGCCCGCCTTGATGCCGGAGACGCTGCCCTTGACCTTGAGGGCCTTGACGACGGTCACGGTGTCGCCGTCGGCCAGCACGTTGCCGACGGCGTCCTTGATCACGCGCTCGCCGACCGCGGCCGCAGCGCCCTCGCCGGCGCCGGCGGGGACCCACTCGTGGCCGCACTCCGGGCAGACCATGAGGGCGTTCATCTCATAGGTGTACTCGCTGGAGCACTGCGGGCACGGGGGAAGGTTGTCGCTCATGTGATCAGGATATCCAGTCGTTCTCAGGGGTGTTTTCCGAGGTCAGCGGGTGTCTGACGGCGGTTCTTCGAGGCGCGGTTGCGGAGCGCCGCAGCGCCGGGCGTATGTGCAGGCGCCGGCCCGTGGTGGCGGCTTCGGCGAGGACGGTCCGGAGCGCCGGCAGGTCGACGGTCCGCGGGCCGGCGGGAGCGCCGTGGTCGTCGTATTCGGTGATGGTGAAGTGCAAGGGCGGCCTTACTGCGGGATCGCGGTCGACGGGCTGAGCGGCAGGCGGACGTAGACGGTCTTGCCACCGTCCGGCGCGGGCTGGATCTTCAGGCCGCCGCCGAGGTGACGGACGAGGCCGGCCACGTCCGCCAGGCCGCCCGTGTCACCCGCGCGCGGGATGTCGGGCAAGCCCGGGTGCCCGTCGCGCACACCGGCTTCGAGGTGGGTGTCGGTCATGGCCAGCAGCAGGTCGAAGAACGGCGAGCGCGAACCGGCGTGCCGGACCACGTTGGTGACCAACTCGGTGATGGCGAAGACGGCGGCGTCGTGCACGACCGTCTTCGGCGGCACGCCCCACCCCGTGAGCACGGTGACCGTGATCCGACGGCTCGTCCGGGCGGCCGACCAGGTGCCGGCCAGGCTCATCCGGTAGCTGCGGTGGTGGTCGGCGGGCTCTGCCGGCTCGGCGGAGCGGTGGTCGCGGTACCGCCGATCGCGCCAGCGGCGGATCACCGTACACCCTCGGCGAGTTCGGTCAACGGGACGCTCCGGAGGGGCGGCCGGACACGGCCCGGCTGAGCAGGTGGGTACGGGCGAAGGCGATGGCCTCCGGCGTGCTGCCGAATATGTGCCCGTCGACGCGGAGCCGGTCGAGCACCCCGAGCGCGTCGAGGGGCCGATGGTGCTCGTCGCGGATGCCGGAGACGAGGACGAGCGTGCCGCGCCCCCGGAGTCGGGCGACGGCGTCGCCGAGGACGGTGGCACCGCTCGCATCGATCGCACTGACCCGCGACATGCGGAGGATCACGACCTTCGCCTCGGCGCCCTCGGTCAGCTCCAGCAGGAAGCGGTGCGCGGCCGCGAACAGCAGCGGGCCGTCGATGCGGTAGGCGACGATGTGCTCGGCGAGCAGCGCCCGCTCCTCGTCGTGGTGGTCGGCCGGGGGAAGGCCCGCGTGCAGCGGGACCCGCTCGACCCGGGCCGCCTTCGCCACCGCGGCGAGCGCCAGGGCACCGGAGACCAGCAGGCCGATCGCGACGGCGGTGACCAGGTCGAAGGCGAGCGTGGCGGCGGCGGTGAGGACGAGGACGGCGGCCTCGCCGCGCCCCGAGCGGGCGAGCGCGCGCAGCGAGCCGACCTGGACCATCCGTACCGCGGTCGCGATCAGCACCCCGGCGAGCGCGGCCAGCGGGATCCCGGCGACGAGCGGTGCGGCGGCGAAGACGATCACCGCGAGGACGGCGGCGTGGACGAGGGCCGCGAGCCTGGAGACGGCGCCGGAGCGGACGTTCACGGCGGTGCGGGCGATCGCGCCGGTGGCGGCGACGCCGCCGAACAGCGGGGCCGCGAGGTTGGCCAGGCCCTGGCCGAACAGTTCGCGGTCGCCGTCGTGGCGCTCGGAGACGGTCATCGCGTCGGCGGCGGTGGCGGACATCAGGGATTCCAGCGCGGCCAGCGCGGCGACGGCCAGGGCGGAGGGCAGCAGGGCCGGGACGGCCGAGAGGTCGAGGAAGTCGAGCGAGGGCGCCGGGAGGCCGGCGGGCACGTGCCCGATGGTGGCGACGGGGAGGCCGGCGAGCCCGGCGGTCACGGTCGCGGTGACGACGGCGATCAGCGAGAACGGCAGCGCGGGCCGCAACCGTCCGCCGACGAGCATCACGGCCGAGACCGCGAGGGTCACGCCGATCGCGGCCCAGTGCGGCGCGGCGGCGAAGTCGCGGGCCGCCTGCGCGGCGACGACGGCCGGGTTGTCACCCCCGGGCTTCCTCACGCCGAGCGCGCCGGGCACCTGCTGGAGGGCGATGACGCCGGCGATGCCGAGGGTGAAGCCCTCGACGACGGGCACGGGGACGTAGGCCATCCAGCGACCGGCGCGCAGCAGGGCGAGCGCGATGAGGACCGCCCCGGCGAGCAGCCCGACGGTGAGCACGCCGCCGGTGCCGTAGCGCGCGACGATCGGGACCAGGACGACGGTCATGGCGCCCGTCGGGCCGGAGACCTGGACGTCGGAACCACCGAAGACGGCGGCGAGTGCGCCCGCGACGACGGCGGTGGCCAGTCCGGCCTCGGCGCCGGCGCCGGAGGAGATGCCGAAGCCGAGCGCGAGCGGCAGCGCGACCACGGCCACCGTGAGCCCGGCGACCAGGTCCTTGCGGGGCGAGCGGCCCATGGTCGCGAGGAGCCGCCGGGTGGGCAGCACGGATCCGGCCCGGTCACGGACGGCGTCGAGGACCGCGCGGACGGCCATCGTTCAGCCCTCTCCTTGCTCTTCTTCGGCGGTGTGCGGCAGGTCGATCCCATGGGCGGACGCGATCCACAGCAGGGTGGCGACGCGCCCGGCGTAGGCCTGGGCTCCTTCGTCGTCCCGGTCGGCGCGGGCCTGCCGCAGCGCCTCGCGCGCCCGGGCCAGTTGTTCGCGCAGTTCCTCGTCGAACGCTGCGGTCACAGCCGTCCGCTCCTCTCCCCCGCCGTTTCCGGTCCAACGTCACGACAGCATGTATGGATATGAAGAATTTTTCAAGTCGCTGCTTTCGCATGTGATGGATTCCGACAGTAGCGATCTGTTGTGATCAGTAACGGTCAAAACGACGACCACGAAGCGCCCGGTGCCTACGCTCGGTGCACGGTCGGCAGACGGCCGGCCACGACGCGAGACGGTCGGGAGGACTTGTTCGGATGGCAGGCATCGAGGGCGCACTCAAGGACGCGATGGCGATCGACGGGGCGGTGGGCGTGGCCCTGGTCGACGCCACCAGCGGGATGGCGCTCGGCACGCTGGGCGAGGCCTCCGGCCTGGACCTCCAGGTCGCCGCGGCCGGCGCCACCGACGTCGTACGGGCGCAGCAGCGGGCGGCGGACGCGCTCGGGCTGCTCGGGGAGAAGCTGGAGGACAGCCTGACGACGCTCACCCGCCAGTACCACCTCGTGCGCCCGCTGACGTCGCCGGGAGGGAAGGGGCTGTTCCTGTACCTGGTGCTGGAGCGGACCCGGGCGAACCTGGCGATGGCGCGGCATCAGGTGCGGCGCATCGACGAGGAGCTGGTGGTCTGAGCCGGAGGGCGGGCCTTACGGCCGGGCGGGTCCCTCGGGCTGGGCGAGCAGGCCGTTGAGGAGCTCGGCCTGCTCGCTGATGACGCCGCCCAGGATGGCGCGGGCGACCCGCAGGAGCTCGGCGACCTGGGGGTTGGTGAGGCGGTAGTAGACGGTCGAGCCCTCGCGACGGGCGATCACCAGGTTGGAGCGGCGCAGCACGGCGAGCTGCTGGGACAGGTGGGAGGCTTCGACCCCGACCTCGGGCAGCATCTCGGCGACGGCGTGCTCGCGCTCGCTCAGCAGCTCCAGGACGCGGATGCGCACGGGGTGGCCGAGGGTTTTGAAGAACTCCGCCTTCAGCTGGTACAGCGGGGTGCCGACCACGGGAGGCGGGGTGGGCGTTTCGGCGTTCACGTCGTCACCGTCTCCGTCCGGGCCGATCGTCGTCGATCTCGATCGATCTTCGTCAAGGACTTGACCTTAGCAACCGACGGGACGGACGCGCAGGTCAGCCCCGTACCGGGCGGACGGCCCGGCCGCGCACCCGCCGCCGCCCCCAGGCACAACTCCAGGAGCGGCGGCGAGCCTGCATGCGCCCCCGCGACCATCGGGACGGATCGGACGTCGGAAGCGCCCGCGGCACCACACCGGCCACGCCCGCCCGGCGCGGGCCGAGAGACACCAACCACTGCCCGCGCCGGACACGGAGCGGACGGCACGGCCGTGCGGCACCACGGTGAGATACGCGTTTCCGCACCCGACCCCGCATGCAGTTGACGATATTAGCAACTGCTAAGGTCGTCATGCGCCAGCCCTCCGGAAGCGGGCCGGCGCCGCCAGGCCGCCCCGGAACCGACGCCGGGGCGGCCTCTCGCGTGCGCACCTCGGGGCCGGTGGTCAAGTCCGCGTGTCCGATGGTCATTTGAGCGGCTTTCCGCACTATCGAGTCGGCGGTGGTCCACCGCTGCTGCTCCGGTGGCGGATCTGGCATGATCGCCCCGTTGATTCGCATCGGCACCATGTGCCCGGATTTGGGACGGGCCAAGGGAGCGACCGGACCGGTCCGGCTCCTTGGCCGACCTCCCGGGCGGAAGGCGAGGAAGCCCGTGACACCGGCCGGCACCCGTTCGAGCGAAGTCGGGGCTCCCGCCTACCCGATGGCGCGGGAATGTCCGTTCCGCATGCCCGACGGCTACGACCGGTTGCGGGCGGAGGGGCCCTTGTCGCGGGTGACCCTCTACGACGGCCGGGAGGTCTGGCTGGCCTCCGGAAGTGCCGAGGGGCGGGCCCTGCTCCTCGATGCCCGGCTGTCCGTCAGCGTCCTGCACCCGGCTTTCCCCGCTCTGGCCCCGCAGTTCGCCGAGCAGTCGGCGGGCGGGTTCACGCCGCCGTTGAGCGGTGTGGACGATCCCGAGCACGCGCGCCAGCGGCGGCTCGTCATCCCCGCCTTCGGCGTCCGGCGGATCGCCGCGCTGCTCCCGGGGATCGAGCGGACCGCGGAGGCGCTCGTCGACGCGATGCTCGCCGGCGGGGACCGGGCCGACCTCGTCCCCGCCTTCTCCCTGCCGCTCGCGTGCGCGGCCAACCTCGCGCTGCTGGGCGTGTCCGAGGAGGACGGGCACGACATCGGGACGCGCAGCCGGCGCCTGCTCTCCCCCGCCGTCGGGGACGAGGCGGGGGCGGCGCAGCGGATCCTCGGCGAGATCCTCGACCGCCTGCGGGCCGTGGTCGCCCGCAAGGAGCAGCGGCCCGGCACCGGGCTGATCGACGAGCTGATCGCGGGACCGGTGGCGGAGGGCGGCATGGATCGGGATCAGCTCGTCGCGCTCTGCATGGTGCTCATGGCCAGCGGGGACGACAGCACGTCCAGCACCGTCGCCGCCTCGGTGTTCGCGCTGCTGGCGCACCCGGAGCAACTCGAACGGCTGCGCGGTGAACCGGGGTCGATCCCCGGCGCGGTCGACGAGCTCACCCGCCTCACGTCGGTGATCGACGTCCTGCCCCGCGTGGCCACGGCGGACATCGAAATCGCCGGGCACACGATCGAGGCGGGCGAGGGCGTCCTGGTCTCGCTCATGCTGATGAACCGCGACCCCGGCGCCTGGGAGGACCCCGATGCCCTGGACGTCGGCCGCCGGGCCGGGCGGCACGTCGCCTTCGGGTTCGGGGTCCACCAGTGCGTGGGCCAGAACCTGGCGAGGGCGGTGACCGGGACGGCGCTGAGCGTCCTGCTCCGCCGGGTTCCGACGCTCCGGCTGGCGGTGCCGGTCGAGCAGGTGAAGGCCGATCCCCCGTACGTGCTCCAGGGCGGCGTGTCCGAGCTGCCCGTCGCCTGGTAGGAGGCCCCATGGACGTCAACGGCAGCATCGAGATCGATGCCGGCCGCTGCATCGGCGCGGCGACGTGCACGCGGCTCGCGCCCGACGTGTTCACCCAGGACGACGACGGTGTCGCCGAGTTGCTCCCCGGCGGCGCGACGCGGGCTGACGACGCGCTGCTGCGGGAGGCGGTGCTCGGGTGCCCCGTCCAGGCGATCACCGTCCGCGCGAGCTGAACCGGCCCGACGCGAAGGGGTGAGCGGCCCCGCCGTGCAGCGCCGCGGCGGGGCCGCTCCGGCAGCCGGTCAGGCCGCCGCGCGGGCGGCCTTGGTGCGGGCGGCGTCGAAGACGGCGGCCGGGTTCCCGTAGTAGATCCACGGGCCCGCGATCTCCCGGCCCATCCCGCGGAACAGCTCCAGGGCCTGCGCCGGGCGGCCGTTCTCGATCAGGCCGTGGGCGATCCAGCCGCGGGACGGGACGGTGCCGGGGTGGGCCGGGTCGGCGGCCGCGAGGTCGGCCAGGGCCGCGTCCAGGGCGGCCGTGAACTCGGCGGACCGGTAGAGCGTGGCCGCGGACTTGTCGCGCAGCACCTGCTCCCAGTACGCCCGCAGCTTCAGCACCGTCAGCAGACTGCCGGCCGGCGCGCCGGCGATCGCCTCGTCGGCGAACCCGTGCATCAACTCGTCGCTGCCGCGCCACTTCGCGCACCAGTACTGCAGCGCGGCGGTGTGCGCGCCGAAGTGGTGGGGCTCGCGGGCCACGATCTCCGCCCACAGCTCGCGGTAGCGCTCGCGCGACCAGCCCTGGCCCATCGCGATCGCCTGCTGCGCCGCCCACGGGTTCGGGTCGTCGGCCGGGGCCAGCCGGATCGCCTCGTGCGACGCCTCCGCAGCCTCCTGCAGCACCTGGTGGAAGCCCGTGGCCTGTTCCCGGGTCACCTCGGAGGCGTACTGCCCGGTGCGGATCTCCCACGCCCGCTTGACCAGGGCATCGGTGTGCACCAGGGCGGCCTCGGGGCTGTCGGGCTGCTCCTTGCGCCACTGCCAGAGCCACAGGTCGTCGGTGGCCGCGAGCTCGCCGAACGGGTTCATCCGGGCGTAGCGGGCACTCCAGTCACCTTCATCGCCCGAGAGGTACGCGGCGGCGGGACGCCAGTCGCCCGCACGGGCCGCGTCCAGCGCGGCACGCGCCGCCGGGTCGGCGGGCTCGCTGCCCACCTCGACCAGCTCGGAGCGCGGCACCAGACCCGCCGCGGGCGCTTCTCGGCCCGCGTCGGCCTTGCGCTGCTTGTTCAGCCAGAGGCCCAGCCGGATGACGAGGACGAGGAGGGTGACGATGACGAACGGGTGGGGCATGAACCTGCTTCTCTACGAACTCCGTCGCACAGGTGTGCGTTCGGTGAAGATCGTAGCGTTCGGTCACCGGGCCCGGGTACGGGTTTTCCAGGCCGGCCGGCGCTCCCGGCACCCTGCTCACGGGCGCCTCATGGACGACTCCTAGGATCGGTCCGGATTCTTCGGCGGACGCCGTGCCTGACCGGCCGCGCCCGTCGTCCAAGGCCATGCACAACACGGCAGCACGGCTCCGCCGACGGCGATGGGGCCGCGCATCGAGGAGGAACGTCCATGCACGCCCGGAAGATCGGCGCGGCCGCCGCGACAGCGGTGGCGCTCCTGGCCGCCCGCGACCTCATGCAGAAGAAGCACGCGCTGCTCCGGAACTTCCCGGTGCTCGGCCACGCGCGGTACCTGCTGGAGACGATCGGGCCCGAGCTGCGGCAGTACATCGTGACCTCCAACGAGGAGGAGCGTCCCTTCAGCCGTGACCAGCGCACCTGGATCTACGCGTCGGCGAAGGAGGAGAACAACTACTTCGGGTTCGGCACCGAGGTCGACGTCGCGCACGTGCAGGGCCACGCCTACCTGAAGCAGCGCACGTTCGCCGGCGCCCTGCCCGACGCCCACGACCCGCAGGCCCCGCTGCCCTCGGCCAAGGTGCTGGGCGGGCCGCGCGGACGGGCGAAGGCCTTCCGGCCGGCGAGCGTCGTGAACATATCCGCGATGAGCTTCGGGTCGCTCTCCGGCGCGGCCATCACCGCGCTCAACAAGGGCGCGGCACTCGCGGGCACGATGCACAACACGGGCGAGGGCGGCCTGTCGCCGTACCACCGCAACGGCGGCGACCTCATGCTCCAGATCGGCACGTCGTACTTCGGCTGCCGCAACGAGGACGGCACCTTCAACCTCGACAAGCTCAAGGAGGTCGTCGCGAGCGCCCCGGTCAAGGCGATCGAGATCAAGCTCTCGCAGGGCGCCAAGCCGGGCCTGGGCGGCATGCTGCCGGGCTCGAAGGTGACCGAGGAGATCGCCGCGATCCGCGGCATCCCGGCCGGCCGGGACTGCGCCTCCCCGTCGCGGCACACCGCGTTCGGCGACGTCGACTCGATGCTCGACTTCGTCGAGCTGCTGGCCGCCGAGACCGGCCTGCCGGTCGGGATCAAGAGCGCCGTCGGCGAGCTGGAGTTCTGGCAGGAGCTGGCCACGCTGATGGCCCGCGGAGACCGCGGCGTCGACTTCGTCACCGTCGACGGCGGCGAGGGCGGCACCGGCGCGGCGCCGCGGATCTTCGCCGACTCGGTGGCGCTCCCGTTCCGGATGGGCTTCTCCCGCGTGTACGGGACCTTCGCCGAACTCGGGCTGACCGACGAGCTCACGTTCATCGGCTCCGGCAAGCTCGGCCTGCCCGAGAACGCCGCGGTCGCGTTCGCCCTGGGCGCCGACATGATCAACGTGGCCCGCGAGGCCATGCTGTCGATCGGCTGCATCCAGGCGCAGAAGTGCCACACCGACAAGTGCCCCACCGGCATCGCCACCCAGAACCAGTGGCTGGCCCGCGGCCTGGACCCGGCCTCGAAGTCCACCCGCGCCGCCGTCTACCTGCGCACGCTGCGCCGGGAGCTGCTCAAGGTCTCGGGCGCCCTCGGCGTCGCGCACCCGGGCCTCATCACGGCCAACGACATCGAGATCATGAACGGCGACTACGAGGCCCGCTCGCTGGCCGGCGTCTACGGCTACAAGGAGGGCTGGGGCGAGCTCGGCCCGCACCTCGCCAAGGAGATCACCGAGCTGCTCACCGCCAAGCCCGCCGTCTGACGCTCCGGCGCCGGCACCTACCGAGCCCTGCCACCGGGTCGACCCGGTGGCAGGGCTCGTGGCGTTCTCCGGGCGGAAGTTCCGTTGCCGGCCTGCGGGTTCGCGGGTTCTTCCGGTCGTCCTTCCGGTGAACCGTCCGGTGCTTCTTCCTGGTCCACCCGGCCGCCGCGATGTTCTGCTGAACGCGGTCAAGTGACCATCCCCCTCACCGAGGACAGGAAGGTGCCGCGTATGAACGACCCCAGTGCCCGAACCCCCCAGGAGATCTTCCGCAGCCACGGCAAGGCGCTCCTCGCCCAGGACCTCGACGGGATCGCCGCCAACTACGCCCCCGACGCGGCCTTCATCACCCCCGCCGGCGTCCGGCACGGCCGCGACGGCGTGCGCGAGGGCTTCGCCCGGCTGTTCGCCGACCTCCCGAAGGCCGAGTGGGACCTGGTGACCCAGACCTTCGAGGGCGACGTCCTCTTCCTGGACTGGTACGCCGACTCCGACACCAACCGGGCGCACGGCGTGGACACGTTCGTCTTCCGCGACGGGCTCATCCAGACCCAGACCGTCCACTACGCGCTGACCCCGAAGAGCTGAGGAGACCGACCATGAGTGGATTCCTGCGCACCCCCGGCTCCGTCGCGCGGCGCCTGCGGACCGCCGCCGTCGCCGCCGGCCTGGCCGCGGTCGGCGTGGCCGGCCTGCCCGCGACGCCGGCCTCGGCGGCCACCTGGACGCAGTCGGTGACCGGGCCGATGTACCTCACCAGCGGTGCCTGGCCCGATCACGACCTGTGCGCCAGTGCCACGGACGACAGCGTCCAGCTCCGGCAGTTCGACGCCTCCGACCCGTACTGCCAGTGGATCCGGATCGGGGACCGCGGCCACTTCGTGCTCTTCAACCCGAAGAAGCAGAAGGTCGCGAGCTATGTGGGCGGCAACGAGGGCGCGATCACGATGCAGACCCTCAACTACCCGACGCCTTACCTCCAGTTGTTCGCCTGGGGCGGCGCCGAGGACTGGGGCGCCTACGCCCTGCAGTCCTTCGAGGACAACGGACAGAACGTCGACGCCAAGGACCCGAACAGCGACACCCCGCGCACCGACGGGGTGCACACCCGGGGCTGGCGGCACGGCTACCAGCGCGAGTTGACCTGGAACGAACTTCCGGTCGCCGCGCCCGGTATCGACCGGTCCGTCGCGGCGCTCCAGGCGTACCAGACCTACCTGAACGGCACACTGGGGAACGGCGCACCGGACGAGACCGCCTGCGTGACGGAGGGCGCCCCCGTGCGGTCGGCCGCCAACAACCTGTTCGTGTCGGCCGAACTCGCCCGCGGCGGCGACGCCTACGCCGGGCTGCGCGCCCGCGCCGGCGGTGTCGGCCCGTGGGAGCAGTACAACCTGTGCCGCAACAACCGCAACGGCCTGTACGCGATCCGGTCGGCCGCCAACGGGAAGTTCGTCTCGACCGAGCTCGCCTACGGCGGCACCGACTACGCCGAACTGCGCGCCCGCGCCGACGTCCTCGGCCCGTGGGAGCAGTACACCGTCGAGGCCGTGGGCGGCGGCACCTACGCCGTCAAGTCGGCGGCCAACGGGAAGTACGTGTCCGCCGAGCTCGCCTACGGCGGGGACAGCTACGGCGAGCTGCGCGCCCGGGCCGACGGCATCGGGCCGTGGGAGCAGTTCCGGTAAGGAGACCCGCTGAACGGGCTCGGACCTCCCCGGAGCGGGAGGTCCGAGCCCGCACGTCGCCTACCGCGCGTACGCTCCCAGGGCCGCCCGGTCGGTCACGCCCAGCGTGCGGCCGATGCGTTCCAGCATGCCGCTCACGTCCTGCGGGGTCAGCAGCAGCGCCTGGGCGGCCTGGCGGTCGCTGTGACCGGCGCCGACCAGCTCCAGCAGCCGGTGCTCGGTCAACGACAGGGCCGGGGCCGGGGCCCGTTCGGCCGCCGGCCGCACCCCCACGGCGGCCAGCGCCCGGCGGACCCGGCCGGCCAGCAGGACGCTGCCGCAGGTGTCGGCGAGGTCCAGCGCCTCGGTGAGGACGTGGCGGGCCTCGCCGGTCTCACCGGCACGGGCCAGGACGACGCCCAACTCGTGCCGAGCCCGGGCAAGTTCGAGCCGGGCCGGGGAGCGCTCCAGCACGGTGACCGCCTCGCGCAGCAGGGCCTCCCCCTCGGGGCCGCCCACGACGACACCCAGGCAGCGCGACGCCACGCCGATCACCCGATCCGTTCCCCACCGGTGAGCCAACTCCAGCTCTTCGGTCGCGAGTTGGAACGCCTCTTCCCGCTGCCCGAGCGCCAGGTGCAGCAGCGCGGCACGCGAACGCCAGGGCGTCATGGCCAGGTTGGACACCCGCGCCCGCTTCTCCTGCGCGCCGTACTCCAGCAGGAGGGCCAGCGCGGCCGCCGGATTGCGCCGCGCCGCGTGCAGGCGGCTGCGGGCGAGGACCATCGGGCCCTGCCACGTCCAGCCCACCCGCTCGGTGTCGGCGTCCGGCACCAGGACGCCCGCCGCCGCGGCGAGCTCGCCGCGCTCGATCAGCGCCTCCCCCGTCTGGGCCATCAGCGCCAGCCGCACCCGGGGCTCCAGGCCCTCCCCCGCCGTCGTGGCGGGATGACCGAAGTCCGGCGTGAGGGCGGGAACGTGCCCCCGGCGAAGCCGGACCGTCAGCTGCCACACCATCGCCGCCGACACCATCAGGAACGAGCCCCAGCGCCCGCCCACCTCGGCGATGTGGTCGAAGCGGGCCGCCGCGTCGTCGAGCCGGTCGGTGGTGACGAAGGACAGGCCGACCAGGCTCACGAGCATCTGCGCCTGGTCGACGCCCGCCAGGCCGCCGCGAAGGGCCCGGTCGAGGAGGTCGTCGGTGACCGCCGCGCTGGCGTCGCCGGTGACGCCCGAGGCGGACAGCGCGGCCAGGACCGCGCACTCACCCGGCGTGTCACCGGCCAGCTTCTCCTCCCACAGCCGGGCCGCCTGCTCACGGGCCGCCGGGAGGGTGGCGAGCTGCTCGTAGCCGATCACCAGCATCTGGGCCTGGAGGTACCGGGACACCTCGCGGGCGAGCCCGGTGCCGTCCTCGGCCTGCCGCAGGTCCTCCACCGCGCGGGTGACGACCTCGACCGCCTCCGCGTGCCGGTGGTCGAGGAACAGGGCGTTGGCGAGCAGGTAGGCCGCCTCCGTCCGGGCGTACGGGTCCGTCAACGCGGCTGATGCCTGGGCCAGTTGGTGCCTGGCCGCGGTGACGTCGACCTGGAGCTCGGCCGCACCCAGCTCCAGGAGCAGCGGGCCGCGCCGGTCGGCGGGCATCGGCTCCCGCAGGGCGCGGCGCAGGTAGGTCGCGGTGACCTCGGGCGCGCCTCGGCCGCGCGTGACCCGTGCCGCCTCGCGCAGCGCATCCACGCGCCAGGCCTCGCCGCTCGGTTCGGCCAGCAGCAGGTGGGTGGCCACCGCGTCCTCGCCCGCGCCCTCGCGCCGTAACAGGTCGGCCGCCTGCGCGTGTGCGGCGGCCGATTCCACCGGGGTCATGACGGCCTCGGCGATCGCGGCCCGGACCAGGGGGTGGTCGAAACGTGCCGCCTCGCCGGTCGCCAGCACGCCGATCCGCCGCAGTCGGCGGCCGTGTTCCCGGGCCTGCGCCTCGCCCAGGCCGGCCAGTTCGGCCGCGAGGTGCCAGGCGGCCCCGTCCCCCAGGACGACCAGGGAGCGGGCCAGACGACGGGTCGGCTCCGGCTGGTCCGCCAGCCGCTTGACGACGGTGGCCGCCAGGATCCGGCCCCGGAACTCCTCGACGAGTGGCGCCCGGCCGTCCCCGGGCTCGACCCCGTTGTCGGCCAGGGTGCGCAGCAACTCCCGCAGGAGCAGCGGGTTTCCCTGGCACGCCTCGGCGCAGGCGGCGACGAACCGTGACCCGGCGCGGCGTCCCAGGCTCGCCTCCACCAGCTCGGCGATGCCGTCGGCGTCCAGCGCGGGCAGGTCGACGGGCCGGCAGTCCGGCTGTCCGGCGATCCGCTCCAGGAACGGCTCGGCCTCGGTCCCGCTGTGCGGCCGGGCTGCGAGGACCAGCAGCAGCGGCAGGCCGCTCAGGCGCCGTGCCAGGTAGTCCAGCCAGCGGACGGACGGGCCGTCCGCCCAGTGGGCGTCGTCGACCACGAGGGCGACCGGCCCGTCGTCCGTGACGTGCACCATCAGCCAGTACAGGCTGTGCAGGACGCCCAGGGACGCCTCGGGCGACAGGCCTCCGCCCTCGCCGTCCACGCGCAGCGCGTGTGCGGCCGGCGCCGCGGGGCCCGAGAGCAGCCGCTCCCGCCCGTCCGCTCCGGCTCGGGCCAGCAGCGGCTCGGCCAGCTGCCGCAGCACCGCGAAGGCGAAGTCCCGCTCCAGCTCTCCCCCGGCGGCCCGGACCACCCGGAATCCGCGCGCCTGCTCGGTGGCGGCCCACGCGTTCAGCAGCGTGGTCTTCCCCATGCCCGCGCTCGCGAGGACCAGCACGGCTCCGCCCCGGCCGGCCCGGGCATCGTCGGCCGCGCGTTCCAGGGCCGCCAACTGGGCTTGTCGGCTGAGCAGTTCGGGTACCGTCGCGCACTGGTCAACGGGTGGACCGGCCTGCCCGCCGGAGCGGCCGGCGGCGAACAGCGCGGCGGCCTCCGCCTCCGCCAGGCCCAGCGCCGACACCAGCACCTCCAGGGTGCGGCGCTGCGGCCGCTCCCGGCGGCCCCGCTCCAGATCCCTGATCGATCTGGCCGCCAACCCCGCGGCCTCGGCAAGTTCCTCCTGAGTCAGTCCCGCAGCACGCCGCAGCTCCCGCAGCAGCCGGCCCAACGTCGTCACCCACACACCCCCACACCCGGGTCACCCCAGTGGCTACTCCCCGGTAACAAGTCGGGACCCTACCGGGCGAGGTGATCTTCCGGGGCGGCTTGACGAGAACTTGCCAGAAGAGACCGCGTGGCTACCCGCGAGCGATGCGGGCGAGGAGCGGAGCGGCGCCGTCCTCCGCGGCGATCCCACGGGCGAGCTCGGCCGCACCGCGGCCGTGGGACGGGTCGGCGGGCAGGCCAAAGAGGGCGCGTAGCCGGGTCGCTGCACCTGCGAAGGCACGTTCGGCGCGCTGCAGCACGTCCCGGCCCGCGGCGAGGTTACCTGCGCCGGTGTCCCGAGCGTTGGGCAGCGGGAATTCGGCGGTGGCGATCGCCGGCACGAGATAGGTACCGATGACGGGGACGCCGAGCGCCTCGCCCGCCGTCCGGCCGAGCGGTGCCGGGCCGAAGGCGGTGAGCAGCAGGTCGGTCCCGTCGGCCACCGCGTCCGCGACCCCGTCGGCGAGTCCGTCCGCGTACGCCCTCGTCAGCACCCGGACCTCCTCGCGCGACGCGGCCCGGGCGCGGTCCCGGATCAGCCCGTGCGGGTCACCCGGCACGGGCCGGAAGCCGAGGCCGCACCCGCCGACGAGCGCGGCGAAGGACGGGTGGGCGGCCACGGCCACCTGGTGGCCCGCTTCCAGCAGGCGGCGCCCCAGGCCCGTGTACGGCGCGACGTCTCCCCGGGAACCGGCGGTGATGATCAGAATGCGCATGCGGCGATTCCGGCAGGCTCAGAACGCGTCGTCGGGCATCTCGACCGTGGTGCGGTCCAGGCTTTCCAGGAGCTTGAACTGCGCCTCGGTCTTGGGCAGTTCGTAGCGGAAGAAGAACCGGCAGGCGTGGCGCTTCCCCTCGTAGAACGGCCCGCTGCCGGCGTCGGCGGCGAGGAGCTGCTCCAGCCACAGCCACGCGACGACGGTGTGGCCCACCGCTTCGAGGTAGATGCTCGCGTTGGCCAGGGCCGTCTCCGGGTCACCGGTCGACCACAGCCGCCGGGTGACCGAGACGACGCGCTGGGCGGCCTCGTCGAGCCGCGCCGCGTACTCGGCCGCGTCGCCGCCGACGCCCTTGGCGCGGGCGATCGTCGCATGCACCGTCTCCACGAGCAGGCGCAACCCGGCGCCGCCGTCCATGACGACCTTGCGGCCGAGCAGGTCCAGGCCGTGGATGCCGTGGGTGCCCTCGTGGATGGGGTTGAGCCGGTTGTCGCGGTAGAACTGCTCGACGTCGTACTCGCGGGTGTAGCCGTAGCCGCCGTGCACCTGGATGGCGAGGCTGTTGGCCTCCAGGCACCACTGGGAGGGCCAGCTCTTGGCGACGGGCGTGAGGACGTCCAGCAGGAGCTTGGCGCGGGCCCGGTCCTCGGGGGACGCGCCGGTGCGCTCCTCGTCGAGGAGGCGGCCGCAGTACAGGACGAGCGCCAACGCGCCCTCCGCGTAGGACTTCTGGGCGAGCAGCATGCGGCGCACGTCGGCGTGGGCGATGATCGGCACCTGGGGCGCGTCCGGGTCCCTGCCGGTGAGCGGACGGCCCTGGGGGCGGGTGCGGGCGTAGTCCAGGGCGTGCAGGTAGCCGGTGTAGCCGAGCGCGGTGGCACCGAGTCCGACGCCGATCCGGGCCTCGTTCATCATGTGGAACATGTAGGCCAGTCCGCGGTGCGGCTCGCCGACGAGGTGCCCCACGGCGCCGGGCCCGCCGCCCGGCCGGTGGACGCCCTCGCCGAAGTTGAGCAGGGTGTTGGTGGTCCCCCGGAAGCCCATCTTGTGGTTGAGCCCGGCGAGCACGACGTCGTTGCGCTCGCCGGCCGAGCCGTCGGCGGCGACCAGCACCTTGGGCACGATGAACAGCGACAGGCCCTTCACGCCGGGCGGCCCGCCGGGGATCCTGGCCAGCACCAGGTGGACGATGTTCTCGCCGAGCTCGTGGTCACCGCCCGAGATCCACATCTTGTTCCCGAACAGCCGGTACGTGCCGTCGCCCTGCGGCTCGGCCCGGGTGCGGATGTCGGCGAGCGAGGAGCCGGCCTGCGGCTCCGACAGGCACATGGTGCCGAAGAACCGTCCCTCCAGCATGGGCCGGACGTAGGTGTCGACCTGCTCCCGGCTGCCGTGCGCCAGCAGCAGGTTGGCGTTGCCCGCCGTGAGGAACGGGTAGCCGGACGTCCCCGGATTCGCGGCCTGGAACCACGCGAAGCAGGCGCTGGCCACGACGGAGGGCAGCTGCGCGCCGCCGACCTCGTAGTCCATCGCGCTGCCGAGCAGGCCCGTGCCGGCGAAGACGGCCAGCGCCTCCTTGACCTCCGGGATCAGGTGGACCCGCTCGCCGTCGAAGCGCGGCTCCTCGGCGTCGTTCCGCTTGTTGTGCGGCGCGAAGTGCCGGGTGGCGACCTGCTCGCTGAGGTCCAGGGCCGCGTCGAAGGTCTCGCGCGAGTGGTCGGCGTAGCGCGGCCGCCCGGTGAGCGACGGGACGTCCAGCCATTCGTACAGCAGGAAGTCGAGGTCGCGGCGGGAGAGGAGCAGAGAGGTCATGGCATCGTGCCTTTCAACTCGACGAGCTCCGCCCGAGGCTACCCGAGCCCGAATCCGGTGTCGGGGCCCGCGTCCGGGACTGAAGGGGGCAGGCTGGGGGAAGGGCTCGGTCACACCCGGCACCCATCAGAGTCAGGAGTTCGGCATGAGTGAACCGCTCGACTTCAACGCGAGGACCATCGCGGAGTTCCGAGCGAACGGCGGCTTGGTCGGCGGGCCCTTCGAGGGGGCTCCGCTCGTCCTGGTGCACCACCGCGGACGCACGAGCGGCAAGGAGTACGTCGCCCCGATGATGTGCCTGCCGCACGACGACGACCCGGACGTCGTCTACGTCTTCGCCAGCAAGGGCGGAGCACCCACCGATCCGGACTGGTACCGCAACCTCACCGCCGCCGGCGAGGGCACCGTCGAACGCGGGACGGAGACGTACCGGGTGTCCGTGCGCGAGCTGACCGGCGACGAACGCGACCGCGTGTACGCCGAGCAGGCCCGGCGCTACCCGGGCTTCGCCGAGTACGCCCGCCAGACCGCCGGCATCCGCGTCATCCCGGTGCTCGAACTGACCCGCGCCTGATCCGGGGCCCCGGACCTCCGCCGGGGCCGCGCGGTCGTACCGGGGCGCACGCCCGACTCCCCACCGGATCGGCTCCGGCGTTCCGGTGGGGCGTCGCGTGCCGGGCCGGCCCGTCAGGCGGTGGGCTCCTCGGCCGGCGGGGTGCCGCGCAGGCACAGGTTGCGGTTGTTGTACTCGCTGCGTCCGGTGACGTCGGTGCCGAACCAGTCCGGGGGCTCGAATGCCGTCGCCTCGGCGGTGCTGTCGAATTCGACCTCGACGGTGAGCAGGCCCGCAAGGGCGCCCTCGTAGGTGTCGAGTTGGGCGGTGCGGCCGTCCTCCAGCGGGACCTCGGTGCGGACCTTGGTCAGCCGGGCGCCCTCGGTGGCGGGCCACAGGGCCGCGACCTGCTCCTCGTCCAGGGCGGTCTCGTACTCGGCGCGCTCCAGGCCGCCGCCGTGCTTGACCGTCAGCATGGAGCCCTCCGGCGTCCGGCGGATCCGCACCTCGGAGTCGCCGCCGCGGGTGAGGTAGCCCTGGCTGATGGCCGTCGAGGCGGCACCGGCCGTCCCGGGGACGCGGTCGACCAGGAACTTGCGCTCGATCTCGCTCGGCATCCGGTTTCCTTTCCTCGTGCTCAAGACCGGTCGTCAGGCGGCCGACGTCGTATGCCGAGCTTGTGGGGCGCCGGTCGGTCTCCGGGCCCGGCTCATCCCGGGAGCGAGGACGCCCCGCCGATCGCGGCGAGCAGTTGGAACGGCAGCTCCCGGTCCCCCTGGCCGATGGCCAGGGCGAGCCACCGGTCGGAGGAGGGTGGCTGCCACAGCTGCATGCTGCCGGCGAGGTTGCACAGGAAACCGAGCGGCTCCGGGGCCACGAACTCGGGGTCCGGATGGTCGAACCCGAGATACGGCCACAGGTCGACCGTCGCGGGGCTGCCCCAACGGGCGGTCAGAGCGGCGGCAAGCGCGTCGAGATCGGCTTCCAGCTCCTTCTCGGCCGCCTCGACGACCTCCTCGCTGCGGTCGTCCCAGAAGTCCCGGCTCTCCCGGAGCACGGCCACGTGGAATCCGGGCCCACTCCACCCGTCACCTTTCTCCGGCTTGCCCTCCTGCTCGGGGAACGGCAGGGCACTCAGTTCATCGATGATCGACAGCTGGGCTTCGGTGAAGCCCGTCGACCGGTGCTGGCTCGCCATGGACGAAGCCTAACGTGCACCCGGCCCCGGCGGCCCGTCCATCTCGGAACAACAGTGGCCTCACCATGACCAACTGAGACAGATTCATCAACGGTCCCCTTATATGGACATAAGAGACACTCAATGAACAAACTTTGCCGATTCGATATGCAATTTGGTCATCCAGCCCGAACACTTCTGCGATCTTGGAAAGGCAAAACCCTTTACCATTGCTATTCACGGAGTAAACTCTCTTGCCATCGAGGAAGCAGGCCTCGTCCCGGTTCGGGGGCGGGGCCTTCACCACGCGCGGGCTGCGGCGGACAGCCGTCGTAGCCGCGCTCGCGATGCTGGTCGAGACGGGGGTCGCGCTCGACGCGATCACCGCCGAGGCCCAAGCCGCGCCCGCGAACGCCAAGGCGCCGGCCACCGCGCCGGTCAACGAGGCACCGGACGCCGCGTCCGCGCTGCTGGCCGCGCGGCTCAACGGACGCCGGATCGAGGTCACCGGCGCCAGGACCGCCACCACCACCCTCTGGGCCGACCCCGAGGGCACGCTGACCCAGGACACCGCGACCGGACCGGTCAGGGTGAAGGTCGGCGACGCCTGGGTCCCCGTCGACACGACGCTCGTGGAGACGGCGGACGGCAAGGTCGCGCCGAAGGTCCACCCGGAGGGCCTCGTGTTCGCCGGCGGCGACGCCACGGTGAAGACCGGAGACCCGGTCGCCCCCACGACCCCCGCCTCCACGGCCCCGGCCGCCGCCGACACCACCCGGGCCAGCCGCAGCGAAGCCCGCGCGCAGGACGGTCCGTTCACCACACCCGCAAAGCCCGCCGACGCCGCAAAGCCCGCCGAGCGCGAGCTGGTGACGATCGGCACCGGGGAGCAGCAGGTGCAGTTCGGCTGGCTCGGCCGGCTGCCCAAGCCCAGGCTGGAGGGCAGCAAGGCGACCTACGCCGACGCCCGCCCGGGTGTGGACCTCGTCCTGGAGGCCACCCGGACCGGCTTCGAGCAGTTCCTGATCGTCAAGGACCGCTCGGCCGTCTCGCAGGCCGGCACGATCACGCTCCCGGTCGACACCAGCGGTCTGGACGTGATCCGCAAGGACGACGGCTCGATCGAGCTGACGGAGCGTCCCTCCGGCAAGGTCCAGGCGAGGATCCCCGCCCCGGTGATGTGGGACGCGACGGTCGACCCGAACTCGCAGGAGCACACCCGGCGCGCGCCGGTGGCGATGGAACTGCGCGGCTCCGGTGCCGACGCCGAGCTGGTGTTCACCCCGGAGGCGGGCTTCCTCGCCGACCCGGCGACCAGCTTCCCGGTGACGATCGACCCCGCGCTCACCGTCGGGCCGTCCTTCGACACCTTCGTCCAGCAGGGCTACGCGACCGACCAGTCGTCGGCCGTCGAGCTGAAGCTGGGCAACAACGGCAGCGGCCAGGTCGCCCGTTCGTTCCTGCACTTCCCCGAGGGGCCGTACCACGGCAAGCACATCCTCTCGGCGAAGCTGAACCTCTACAACTGGCACTCGTGGTCGTGCGAGCCCTGGTCCTGGGAGGTCTGGGACACCGGCCTCGCGTCCACCGCCACCCGGTGGACCAACCAGCCGGGCTGGAACAAGATGTGGGCGGTCAGCAACAAGACGGCCGGCAACGAGACGGCCGGCTGCGGCAACGCCTGGGTCAGCCAGGACGTGACGAGCCTGGTCGCCGCGTGGTCCGACAACGGCTACACCAACAACGCGCTCGGCCTGCGCGCCTCCACCGAGACGAGCCCGTACTCGTGGAAGCGCTTCGACTCCGCCGAGGGCTCCAACCCGCCGTACCTGTCGGTCACGTACAACACGGTCCCGACGGCCCCGCCGGCGGTGGACGTGTTCCCCGCGCACCAGGGGAACCCGCGCTACACCTCCTCGGCCACGCCCACCTTCCAGGTGCTGGCCAGTGACCCCGACGGCGGCGGCCGGGTCGGCGCCGACTTCGACCTGTACCGTGCGGGCGTGTTCGTCAAGCGCGTCTACAAGGAGGTCCCGAACGGCAGTTACGCCCAGGTGAAGCCGGCCGACTTCGGGATCGCGAAGCTCGACGAGGGCGTCACCTACTCGATGGGCGCCCGCCTCTGGGACGGCACCGACAACTCGCCGTGGGCGCCGCAGGACGTGGTCGTCGTCGCCGACACCACCAAGCCCGGCGCGCCCTTCGTCACCTCGCCCGACTACCCCTCGGACGAGGCCTGGCACGGCGCCGCGGGCCAGGCCGGGCGCTTCACGCTGACCCCGCCGGCCGGCACCGGTGACGTGATCGGCTACGTCTACACCCTGGACGGCAAGTCGCCGACGACGGTGGACGCGACCGGGGCGACCACCGCCTCGATCACCCCGCCCACCGACGGCACGCACGTCCTGAAGGTGCAGACGAAGGACCGCGCCGACAACCTCTCGGACCCGGCCGTCCACACCTTCAGGGTCGGCAAGGCGGGCGTCGTCTCGCCCGTGGACGGCACTCAGGCCGCGAAGCGCGTCAAGCTCGCGGTCGACGCCCAGACCCAGTTCACCCGGGTGACCTGGCAGTACCGCCGCGGCCCCGGCGCCGCCGAGTTCGACGTCCCGGCGGCCCACCTCGCCAAGGCCGACAACACGCCCGTGACCGGCACCCGGCCGCGGCTGGCCGAGCTCGGTGGCCACGCCAACTGGTCGGTGCTGGAGTCGCTCGGCCGGGTCGGCGGCGTCGTGCAGGTGCGCGCGCTGCTCTACACCGACAAGGACACCGACGCCGCGTACCCGACCGCCTGGTCGACCTTCACCGCCGACCCCAACGCCGACGGCGCGGCCGGCACCGAGGTCGGTCCGGGCTCGGTCAACCTGCTCACCGGCGACTACTCGGTCGACGTCACGGACACCGACGAGTTCGGCATGGCCACCAAGCGCTCCTCCTCCTCGCGCGGCACCGACCGCGGCTGGCAGGAGCAGGGCGAGCGGCTGACGGCCAACCAGCAGCAGGTGTCCACCGACACCACCGGCTTCCTGGCCACCCCGGGCACCGCCCTGCGGGCCACCGACCGGGGCCAGGGCTCCTCGACCGACTCGCTCAAGGTGCTGCCGGACGCCAACAAGTCCGGTGACACGTACGCGCTGCTCGGCGGCTCGGGCGGCCTGCAGCTGGGCATGAAGCCCGGCCGCACCTACCGGGTCAAGGCCTGGGTCTACGTGCCGTCCACGACCGGCCTGACCGCCGGGTACGACGACCGCGGCATGCGGATCGTCGTCGTCCACGGCAAGACCGGGGCGCTCACCACCACCGTCTCCCGCAAGGCGCCGTACACCGACGCCTGGGCGGAGCTCACCACCGACGTCACACTCGCCGCGGACGCCACCGAGGCGCAGGTCCGGCTCTACAACGGGCACTCGGACAACGCCGACCGGCCCGTGTACTTCGACAACATGTCGGTGCGCGAGCTCGTCGCGCCGTTCGGCCCGCAGTGGGCCGGCGGGGCGCAGGGCGAGGCGGCCGAGTACGTCTCGCTCGCCTTCCCGGGCGCGGACGCCGCGGTGCTCAAGGCCACCGACGACACGTCGGTCACCTTCGCGCGGGCGCAGGACGGCACGCTCTACCCCGAGCCGGGTGCCGAGCACCTCGGCCTGAAGGCGACCGGCGCCACCTACACGCTGACCGAACTGGACGGCTCCACCACGGTGTTCGCCCGCCAGGGCGAGTCCGACGTGTACGCCGTGCAGTCCTCCACCGGCCCGGACGCCGCGTCCACGACCCGGTACGTCTACGACTCCACCGACCGGCGCGCGGTGGTCAAGCGGGTGATCGCGCCCGTGGAGCCGGGCGTGGACGACGCCAACGGCTGCGCCGTCGACCCGCTGCCGCGCGGCTGCGAGGTCACCGACTACGACTACGCGACCGCCACCACGGCCGTCGCCGGCACCCCCGGCGACTTCACCGACCGGGTGCGGGCCGTCAAGGTCTGGTCGTGGAACCCGGTGACCGCCAAGCAGGAGGCCGTCGAGGTCGCACACTACGCGTACGACGAGCGCGGCCGCCTCGCCCGGGTGTGGGACCCGCGCCTGGCCCAGCCGCTGAAGACGGCGTACGGCTACGACGACGCCGGCCGGGTCACCCGGATATCCCCGGCCGGGGACCTGCCGTGGGACTTCGACTACGGCAAGGCCGCGGCCGACCAGGACCCGGGCCGGCTGCTGAAGGTCCGCCGGGCCTCGCTGGCACCGGGCAGCAAGGACCGGGTGGACGGCGAGATCGCCACCACGGTGGTCTACGACGTGCCGCTGACCCGCGGCGCGGGCGGCCCGTACGCGATGTCGGGTCCGGACGTCGCGGCCTGGGCCCAGACCGACGCGCCGACCGACGCCACCGCGGTGTTCGGCCCCGAGGACGACCCGGGCACCGGCACCGCTTCGGCCGCCAGGCCGGGCCCCGACGGCTACCGGGCCGCCACCGTGCACTACCTCGACGCCTCCGGCAGCGAGGTCAACACCGCGACCCCGTCCGTCACCCCCGGCGGTGACATCGACACCAAGGAGTACGACCGCTACGGCCACGCGGTCCGCGCCCTGGACGCGACCGACCGGTCCATCGCCATCGGCACGCACCCCGACACCGAGCGGTTCGTCGCGGAACTCGGCCTGCCGGCCGACTCCGCCTCCCGCGCCCGGCTGCTGGACCACCGGACGGTCTACTCCCCGGACGGCCTCGACGTCGTCGAGACGCTCGGCCCGGTCTACCGCGCCTCGCTCGCCGAGCAGGTCGAGGGCCAGAGCGCGCCGGTGTCCGTCGCGGCCGAGGGCGAGAGCCTCGTCCAGCTCGGCGCGACCGACCCGCTGCGGGTGCAGACCCTCGCGCAGTGCTGCGCCGGGGCCGGCTGGTCCGGCGGCGCGCACGTGTTCTTCGGCGCGAACGAGGTCGGTGACAACGCGTCCTTCCGGGTCTCCGTGCCGGAGGAGGGCGAGTACCAGCTGACCGCGCTGCTGACCAGGGCCGCGGACTACGGCGTGGTCCAACTGTCGATCGACGGCCAGAACGTCGGCGGCACCTTCGACGGGTACAACCCGACCGTCACCACCAGCTCCTACACGGCGGGTTCGACGGTCCGGCTCGCCCGCGGTGACCACGAGCTGCGGCTCACCGTCACCGGGAAGAACCCGGCCGCGGTCACGCCGTACTACCAGGCGGGCCTGGACCGGGTCACCCTGACCAAGACCACGCTCAACCCGACCCTGCCGGCCGGCACCCCGGTGCTCGCCCGGGACCACAACACCAACACCTACGACGAGGGCAGGCCGGACGGCAGGACGTACCACCTGGTCACCAGCTCCACCGACGGCGCCCGCATCGACGGCTACGCCGCCGACGTCGAACTGCGCGTCACGAAGCACGGCTACGACGCGCCGATCGGCGGTGTCCCCGGGTGGCAGCTGCGGGTGGCCACCTCGGTCACCACCGACGCGCTCGGTGCCAAGCCGACCGCCTACCTGAAGTACGACGCGGCCGGCCGCGCGCTGGAGTCCCGCAAGCCCGACGGCACCGGCGCCGACGCGAGCACCGTGAAGTCGGTGTTCTACACGGCCGGTGCCAACCCGGACGACGCCCTGTGCGGCAACCGGCCCGAGTGGGCGGGCAGCCCCTGCGCCACCCTGCCCGGCGGTCCGGTCACGGGCGCGGACGGCTCCCGGATGCCGACCACCCTGCCGGTCAAGCGGATCACCCGGTACTCGCCGTTCGGCGAGCCGGAGGAGACGACGGAGACCAACGCCGGCAAGACCCGCAAGACCGTCACCACCTACGACGGGGCGGACCGGGTCACCTCCACCGAGATCACCTCGGACGAGGGCCAGGCACTGTCCAAGGTCACCACCGAGTACGACCCGGCGACGGGCGACGCGGTCAGGACCACCACCGACGGCAAGTCGCTGACCCGCGTCATGGACGCGCTCGGCCGGCTGATCTCGTACACGGACGCCGACGGCGGCACCACCACCACGGAGTTCGACCGGTTCGGCAAGCCGGTCAAGGTCACCGACCCGACCGGGTCCACCACGTACGCCTACGACCGCGCGAAGGAGCCGCGCGGGCTCGTCACCTCGGTCAGCGACAGCGTGGCGGGCGAGTTCACCGCCGCGTACGGTCCGGACGGCCAGCTGGTCGAGCAGACCTACCCCGGCGGCATCGTCCGCCGCGACACCTTCAACGCGGTGGGCGAAGCCACCGGCCGCACCTACACCCGCACCTCCGACAACACGGTCGTCTGGGCGCAGACCAGCGACGTCTCCACCCAGGGCCAGGTGGCCCGCAACACCAGCTCCACCGCCACCCGCACCTACCAGTACGACCGGCTCGGCCGGCTGGTGAAGGCCCAGCAGTCCAGCACCACCAGCGGCTGCGTCACCCGGCAGTACGCCTTCGACGCCCACTCCAACCGGCTCTCGAAGACCACCACGCCGGCCGCGGCGGACGGCTCCTGCGCCACCACCGGCGCGGTCGCCGAGAACCACGCCTACGACAGCGCCGACCGGCTCACCGACGCCGGCTACGCCTACGACGCCTTCGGGCGCACCGTGAAGACCGCCACCGGCGCGACCGACACCTACTGGGCCAACGACAAGGTCGCCGCCCAGGAGAAGGGGGACACCCGGCAGCAGTGGGCGCAGGACGCCGCACACCGGCCGACCGCCTACACCACCGCCAGGAAGCAGGCCGGCGGCAGCTGGTCCAACCTCACGTCGAAGCTGAACCACTACGGCGACGACTCCGACGAGGTCCGCTGGACCGTAGAGGACACCACCCAGGGCACCGTCACCCGCAACGTCTCGGGCCCGGACACCGACCTCGTCGCGACCACCGGCAGGACCGGTGACGTCCAGCTCCAGCTGACCGACCTCTTCGGCTCGGTGGTCGTCACCACCGACACCGCCCTCACCAGGCCGGTCGTGCTGGACTTCGACGAGTTCGGCGTCCCGCAGGACGGCCAGGCCGCCGTGCGGTTCGGCTGGCTGGGCGGCAAGGAGCGCTCCGCCGAGGCGCAGGACGGCGTCATCCTGATGGGCGCCCGCCTCTACAGCCCGGCCCTGGGACGCTTCCTGCAGGTCGACCCGGTGCCGGGCGGCAACGCCGGCCCGTACGACTACTGCACCGGCGACCCGGTCAACTGCACCGACCTCGACGGCAACTGGGGCATGCCCAAGTGGCTGAAGAAGACGGTCCACGTGGTGGCCAGGGTCTCCGAGGTCGCCTCGTACATCCCCGGCCCGATCGGTGCGGCGGCCGCGGCCGTCTCGTCGATCTCCTACGCCGCGACGGGCAACTGGCGCAAGGCGGCGGAGATGGGCGTCACCGCGCTGTCCGGACTGGTCGGTGCCAACACCGCGGTGAAGGGCGCCTTCACGGCCGTCCGCGCGAGCCGGGCGGCCGGGCGGGCCGGGCGGTTCGCCTCCCGGGCGCGCTCGGTGTTCCGCAGCTCCGGCTGCAACTCCTTCGCCCCGGACACCCCGGTGCTGATGGGCGACGGCTCGCAGCTGCCGATCGGTCAGGTCCAGGTCGGCGACTACGTGATGTCCACGGACCCGGGGACCGGCGGGTCCCGGCCCGAGCCGGTGCTCAACGTCATCGTCGGCTACGGCACCAAGCACCTGGTCGACATCCAGGCCGGCCCGGACGGCGGCCAGCCGCTGCGGGCGACCGCCGAGCACCCGCTCTGGGTCACCGGCAAGGGCTGGACGGACGCGGCCGCAGTCGAGGCCGGCGACGCCCTGATCGCCCCGGACGGCACGGTCAGCGACGTGACCCGGGTCAACGACCTCGGCTTCGTCGTCGACCAGCTGGTCTTCAACCTCACCATCGGTGACCAGCACACCTTCTCCGTCCAGGTGGGTGACAGCTGGGCGCTCTCCCACAACAAGTCCGCCGCGTGCCAGATCTCGATGCAGAAGCAGGCCCGGCACGTGCGGGGGACTCCGGAGTACCACCGGGAGGTGAAGAAGCGCGGCGGCCTCTCGACCTTCCACGGTTGGAAGTCCGCCCGCCGGTTCGTCGAGCACGCGTGGCGGCATGGGAAGGTGATCGAGAAGAAAAAGGGCAAGGAGGTTCGTGAGCTCGAGTTCGGTTTCGGCGTCGGCACCAACGCCAAGGGGCGGACGCAGACGAAGGTCCGCGTCCACCGGGACGCGAAGGGCAAGATCCACGGACACCCGTCAGGCCGGGGGTACTGACCCCTTCTGACACCTTGATCGACCGGGCCCGGGGCCCCCCCGGCACCGACCCCGGCGCCGGGGCCGCCCCCCACCCCCCCAACCGTCGCGTGTAGAAAAAACCATCCCACGCGACCGAGCATTT
>NZ_JBHVPD010000058.1:0-40927 GCF_042887525.1 Kitasatospora sp. NPDC057936 | reverse complement strand
CTTTTTTGTTGGTGGTCGTTTTTTTTTTTTTAATTTCCCCGGCCCCCCGGACGGGGGGGGTGTCGTACCCCTTTATTACACTTTTTACGCGGGGCCCGGCGGCCGCGGCAAAACTCCCGCGGCCGCCGGGCCCGCACCGCACCACACCATCGCGCTGACGAGAGGAGACCCGTGATGACCGCGGCCTTCGAAGAGTTCGCCCGCCGCGCCTACGGCAGCCTCGACCACCCGACCTACCACCGGATCGGCAAGCTGCTCGAACAGGACCCGTACCGCCCGTTCCGGGCGTCCCTCCCGTCGTCCTGGCAGGTCGAGGACATCACCGACGACAACTGCGACGTCGGCTCGGTCTGGCGGATCGGCTGGGCCGGCGGCGGAGCCGTCCTGCGCCTGTCCGTCATCGGGCCGTACGCCACGGCCTTCGCCCTGCACCCCGACGGGTACGAGACCGACCGGTGCCTCTTCCCCGCCCCCGGTGCCCCGGCCCCCCGGGCGTCCGCCGCGGAGCCCGGCACCGAGGTGCACCGGCTCGCCGCACTCACCCGCGCAGCCGGCTTCGCCCTGCTCTCCGCACCGGAGCTGGCCCGTACCGTCCCGCTCCGGCTCCCCGACGCGGACGGCCCCGTCACCCTCTACGAGGCGCTGTTCTGCTTCGCCTGACGGGCGGCCGTCCTGCTTCAGCGTTCCGCGTCGGCCCGCACCGCGTACGGGACGAACGTGCTCGTGTGCTCGTCGACGGCCAGCGGCCGGCCGATGGCCGGGGCGGAGCGCTGGGGGCAGGCGGGGCGCTCGCAGACCTTGCAGCCGAGGCCGATGGGGGTCGCGGCGGCCTCGTCGGCCAGGTCCAGGCCGGTGGAGTAGACGAGGCGGGCCGCGTGCCGGAGCTCGCAGCCGAGGCCGATCGCGAAGGTCTTGCCCGGCCGGCCCCAGCCGCCGGGTGAGCGCGTGACGGCGCGGGCGGTCCAGAGGTAGCGGCGGCCGTCGGGCATCGCGGCGACCTGGACGTGGACGCGGCCTGGGGAGGCGAAGGCGTCGTAGACGTTCCACAGCGGGCAGGTGCCGCCGGTGCGGGAGAAGTGGAAGGCCGTGGCGGACTGCCGCTTGGAGACGTTCCCGGCGCGGTCGACCCGCACGAACGAGAACGGCACCCCGCGCAGGCCGGAGCGCTGCAGGGTGCTGAGGCGGTGGCAGACCGTCTCGTAGCCGACGCCGAAGTGGTCGGCGAGGTGCTCGATGTCGTAGCGGGCGGACTCGGCCTCGGCGTGGAAGGCGGCGTAGGGCAGGACGAGGGCGGCGGCGAAGTAGTTGGCCAGGCCGATCCGGGTGAGCGAGTGGGCCGCCGAGCCCCCGGGGCAGTCCTGGGCGGCGAGTTCGGTGAGCAGCGCGTCGTGCTCCAGGTACGCGAGCTGGGTGGCGAGGCGGAAGGCCTGCTGACCGGGGCGCAGCCGGTCGGAGAGCCGCAGGATCCGTCGGCCCGGGTCGTACCGGTGCAGCTGGTCCCCGCCGGCGGCGATCCGGACGCCGTGTACGGAGGTCAGCCGGTCGGCCAGCACCGCCCTCACCTCGCCGCGCCTGAGTCGGATGACGCTCGCCAACTCCTCGGCCGCGGTGTCGAGTTCATGGATGTAGTTCTGACGGCGGTAGAAGAACTCGCGGACCTCCTCGTGCGGGGTGCGGGCGTCCGCACCCGGTCCCCGGTCGCCCGCGAGCACGGCGAGCTGCTCGGCCATCGTGCTGCGCCCGCGGCCCAGGTCCGTCAACAGCCGGGCCACGGCGGGCAGTCGGGCGGCGAGCTCGTCGAGGTCACCCGGGGTGATGCGGCCGGCCGCGAGGTCGTCGCCGAGGGCGTCGCGCAGCTCGGCGGTGAGCCGGGCGCTGTCCGGCGGGGCGAAGTACCCGGCCTCGACGCCGAACGCCTCGGTGAGGCGCAGCAGGACGGGGACGGTCAACGGGCGGGCGTCGTGCTCCAGTTGGTTGAGGTAGCTGGGCGAGAGGTCGACGAGCCGCGCCATGCCGGCCTGACTCAGTCCGCGTTCCTCCCTGAGCCGGCGGAGTCTCGCACCCGCGAAGGTCTTTCCCATCGTCCTGGCTTCCCCTCGGTGTCGACGATCGGCGTGGCTCGGGCAGCCTAGCCGCGATGAGGCGCGGAGGGCCTTCGCAACCTTCGCGGATCTGCCGGCGACGCTTCGCAGAAATTGGCCCGGCTCCATCGGTGACGGCGGCGGCACCGGGTGCCAGAGTCGGTGCTGCGGCCGGGAGGCGTACAGGACGGCACCGAAAGGGGCAGGTCAACTGCTCTGCTCTGCCGTCCGGGCGACCACGTCCCGCGGTGTTCCATCGCTGCCCGGCGCCGCCCGGCCGCCCTCTCACCCGTGCGGAGAGAGGTACCTCACATCCTTCGCAAGACACCCCCGGGAGCGGATCACCATGACCCAGTCGGTTCGGCAGCAGCAGGAGCAGCAGGCGGCGGAGCTGGCCGCGCGGTGGGCGTCCGACCCCCGCTGGGCCGGCGTCGAGCGCACGTACACCGCGGCCGACGTCGTCCGCCTCTCGGGCACGGTGCGCGAGGAGCACACCCTGGCCCGGCGCGGCGCGGAGCGCCTGTGGCGCCAACTGCACGAGCGGGACTACGTCCACGCGCTCGGCGCGCTCACCGGCGGCCAGGCCGTCCAGATGGTGAAGGCCGGGCTGCAGGCGATCTACCTGTCCGGCTGGCAGGTCGCCGCGGACGCCAACCAGGCCGGCCAGACGTACCCGGACCAGAGCCTCTACCCCGCCAACTCCGTGCCCCAGGTGGTGCGTCGGATCAACAACGCCCTGCTGCGCGCCGACGAGATCGACGCCGCCGAGGGCACCGACGGGCCGGACTGGCTGGTGCCGATCGTCGCCGACGCCGAGGCCGGCTTCGGCGGCCCGCTGAACGCCTTCGAGCTCACCAAGGGCATGATCGCGGCCGGCGCGGCGGGCATCCACTACGAGGACCAGCTCGCCTCGGAGAAGAAGTGCGGGCACCTCGGCGGCAAGGTCCTCGTGCCCACCGCCCAGCACATCCGCACCCTCAACTCCGCCCGCCTGGCGGCCGATCTGGCCGACGTGCCGACCCTGATCATCGCCCGCACCGACGCGCTCGCCGCCAACCTCCTCACCACCGACGTCGACGAGCGCGACGCCCGCTTCTGCACCGGCGAGCGCACCGCCGAGGGCTTCTACCGGGTCGAGCCCGGCATGGCGCCGGTGATCTCCCGCGCCCTGGCCTTCGCCCCGTACGCGGACCTCATCTGGGTGGAGACCGGCACCCCGGACCTCGCCCAGGCGCGCGAGTTCGCCGAGGCGCTCAAGGCCGAGTACCCGGACAAGATGCTCGCGTACAACTGCTCGCCGTCCTTCAACTGGAAGGCCGCGCTGGACGACGACCGGATCGCCAAGTTCCAGCGGGAGCTGGGCGCGATGGGCTACCGCTTCCAGTTCATCACGCTGGCCGGCTTCCACGCGCTCAACCACTCGATGTTCCATCTCGCCCGCGGCTACGCCGAGCACGGCATGACGGCGTACGTCGACCTCCAGGAGGCCGAGTTCGCCGCGGTGCCGGACGGCTACACCGCCGTCAAGCACCAGCGCGAGGTCGGCACCGGGTACTTCGACCTGGTGTCCACCGCGCTCAACCCGCACGCCGAGACCCTCGCCCTGACCGGCTCCACGGAGGCCGAGCAGTTCCACTGATCCACCCCGGCGGCCTCTTCGGGGAGAGGACGCCCTTCACCCCGCAGCCCGGGGCCTCGTTGAGGGACGAGGCCCCGGGCCCCACCCACCCCGCCTCCTGGAGGACCGGATGAGCCAGCCCACCCGTACCGAGGTCCTCGGCGAGCACGAGGACCGCTTCGACGAGATGCTCACGCCCGAGGCACTCGCCTTCCTCGCGCGCCTGCACGACGAGTTCGCCGTCCGACGCGCCGGCCTGCTCGCCGAGCGCCACCGCCGCGCCGCCGCGCTCGCGGCCGGCGGCACGCTCGACTTCCTCCCGCAGACGCGCGCCGTCCGCGAGGACACCACCTGGCGCGTGGCCGGCGCCGGACCCGGCCTCGCCGACCGCCGGGTGGAGATCACCGGCCCGCCCGAGCGCCGGATGACGGTCAACGCGCTCAATTCCGGTGCGAAGGTGTGGCTCGCCGACTTCGAGGACGCCACCGCGCCCACCTGGCACAACCTCGTCTCCGGCCAGCTCAACCTGATCGACGCGATCGAGCGCCGGATCGACGACACGACGCCCGGGGGCAAGCGCTACCGGATCGGCGACGACCCGGCCACCATCGTCGTCCGCCCCCGCGGCTGGCACCTCGACGAGGCCCACCTGCTGATCGACGGCCGCCCGGCCATCGGCGCGCTGGTCGACTTCGGCCTCTACCTCTTCCACTGCGGCCGCCGCCAGATCGAGCGCGGCAGCGGCCCGTACTTCTACCTGCCCAAGCTGGAGAACCACCTCGAAGCCCGCCTCTGGAACGACGTCTTCACCTTCGCCCAGCGCGAGTTGGGCATCCCGTACGGCACCGTCCGCGCGACCGTCCTGATCGAGACCATCACCGCCGCCTTCGAGATGGACGAGATCCTCCACGAACTGCGCGACCACGCGGCCGGGTTGAACGCCGGCCGCTGGGACTACCTGTTCAGCCTCATCAAGAACTTCGCCCACCACGGCCCGCGGTACGTCCTGCCCGACCGCGCGACCCTCACCATGACGCAGCCCTTCATGCGCGCCTACACCGACCTCCTCGTCCGCACCTGCCACCGCCGCGGCGCCCACGCCATCGGCGGCATGGCCGCCGCCGTCCCGCAGCGCGACCCGGCCGCCAACGAGGCCGCCCTCACCAAGGTCCGCGCGGACAAGGAACGCGAGGCCGGCGACGGCTTCGACGGCTCCTGGGTCGCCCACCCCGGCCTCGTCGCCACCTGCCGCACCGCCTTCGACGCCGTCCTCGGCGACCGCCCCCACCAGCTCGACCGCACCCGCGAGGACGTCGACGTCACCGCCGCCGACCTGCTCGCCGTCCACCGCCTCTCCCCCGGCCTGCCGACCGACCACGGGCTGCGGTCCAACGTCGCCGTCGCCCTGCGCTACCTCACGGCGTGGCTCGGCGGCGCCGGGGCCGTCGCCGTGTTCGGCCTGATGGAGGACGTCGCCACCGCCGAGATCGCCCGCTGCCAGATCTGGCAGTGGCAGCACCACTGCACCCGGCTCACCGGCGGCTCCCTCGCCACCCCGGACCTGGTGCGCCGCCTGATCGACCGCGAGCGGGCCGCGCTCCTCGGCGAGGGCGTCGAACCCGAACTGCTCGACCACGCGGTGCGGATCCTCGAAGAGACCGCCCTCGGCGACGAACTCCCCGCCTTCCTCACCACCGAGGCGTACGCCCGCCACCTCGTCCGCGTCCGCGCCGCGGCCTGACCCGCCCACCCGTACGGAGGCAGCCTTGAACGAGATCCGCCGTCACGAGACCAGTCATGACGAAGCCAGCCGTGGCGAAGCCGGCCGTCACAAGACCGGCCGTGACAAGACCAACCGTGACGCGATCCGCCGCGTCGCCGTCGTCGGCGCCGGCCAGATGGGCTCCGGCATCGCCGAGGTCTTCGCCCGCGCCGGCCTGGACACCATCGTCTGCGAGAGGGACCCGGCCGCACTCCGGGCCGCCCGCGGCCGCATCGACCGCTCCCTGCACCGCGCCGTCGACCGCGGCCGGATCAGCCCGACCGACCGCGAGGACACCTGGGCCCACCTGCTGTTCGCCGACAACCTCGAAGCGCTCGCCGACCGCCAGCTCGTCGTCGAGGCCGTCATCGAGGACGAACGCGTCAAAACGGACGTGCTCACCGCGCTCGACAAGGTCCTCGCCGACGACGACGCGGTCCTCGCCCCCAACACCTCGTCCATCCCGGTCACCCGCCTCGGCAACACCACCGGCCGCGCCTCGCACGTCCTCGGGCTGCACTTCTTCAACCCGGCCCCGGTGATGCCCCTCGTCGAGCTCGTCTCCTCCCTGCACACCTCCCCACCCGTCCTGGCCCGCGCCGAGGCCTTCGCGCGCGACGTCCTCGGCAAACACGTCGTCCACTCCCGCGACCGCGCCGGCTTCGTCGTCAACGCCCTGCTCGTGCCCTACCTGCTGTCCGCGATCCGGATGGCCGAAGCCGGCCACGCCACCCCCGAGGACATCGACGCCGGCATGGTCCACGGCTGCGCCCACCCGATGGGTCCGCTCCGACTCGCCGACCTCATCGGCCTCGACACCGTCGAGGCGATCGCTCGGTCGATGTACGACGAGTACAAGGAGCCGCTCTTCGCACCCCCGCCCCTGCTCTCCCGCATGGTCGAGGCGGGCCTGCTCGGCCGCAAGACCGGGCAGGGGTTCCACCCGCACCGCGGGGTGTGACCGAGCCGGCCCCGCCGGTGTCCAGGCCTCTGTCGCGGAGGGCCGGACACCGGCGGGGCCTTGTGCTGTCCCCGGGGAAGGGGGTCGGATCAGCCCGCCAGTTCCTCGCGCAGGTGGCGGGCGGCGGCGACGAGGCTGTCGAGGGAGGCGCGGGTCTCCGCCCAGCCGCGGGTCTTCAGGCCGCAGTCGGGGTTGACCCACAGGCGCTCGGCCGGGATCGCCGCGAGGCCCGCGCGCAGCAGCGCCACGGCCTCCTCGGTGCTCGGCACGCGCGGGGAGTGGATGTCCCACACCCCCGGACCGACCTCGCGCGGGTAGCCCGCCCCGGCCAGTTCCCCGGCCACCTCCATGTGCGAGCGCGTCGCCTCCAGGGAGATGACGTCCGCGTCGAGCTCGTCGATCGCCGTCATGATCGCACCGAACTCGGCGTAGCACATGTGCGTGTGGATCTGGGTGTCGGCGCGGACGCCGGAGGTGGCGACGCGGAAGGCCTCCGTCGCCCAGTCCAGGTAGGCCAGGCGGCCGGCGGCCCGCAGCGGGAGGGTCTCGCGCAGGGCCGGCTCGTCGACCTGGACGACGGCCGCGCCGGCGGCCTCCAGGTCGGTGACCTCGTCGCGCAGGGCGAGGGCGACCTGGCGGGCGGTCTCGGCGAGCGGCTGGTCGTCGCGCACGAAGGACCAGGCGAGCATGGTGACCGGGCCCGTCAGCATGCCCTTGACCGGGCGGTCCGTCAGGCCTTGCGCGTAGCGGAACCAGTCGACGGTCATCGGGTACGGGCGGGAGATGTCCCCGGCCAGGACCGGCGGGCGGACGTAGCGCGTGCCGTAGGACTGCACCCAGCCGTGCCGGGTGGCGAGGTAGCCAGTGAGCTGCTCGGCGAAGTACTGGACCATGTCGTTGCGCTCGGGCTCGCCGTGGACGAGGACGTCGAGGCCCGCCTTCTCCTGGTAGGCGATGACCTCGCGGACCTCCGCCTCCATGCGCTCCCGGTAGGCGGCGGCGTCGATCCGTCCCGCGTTCAGGTCGGCGCGCGCGAGGCGCAGTTCGGTGGTCTGCGGGAAGGAGCCGATGGTGGTGGTCGGCAGCAGGGGGAGGCCGAGGCGGGCGCGCTGGGCCTCGGCGCGCTGCGGGTAGGCCTGGGCGCGGCGGGTGTCGTCGAGGGTGACGGCGGCGGAGCGGGCGCGGACGGCCGGGTCCCGGGTGATCGGCGAGCCGGCCCGGGAGGCGAGGTCGGCGCGGTTGGCGGCGAGGTCGGCGGTGATCGCCCCGGTGCCCTCGCGCAGGCCGCGGGCCAGCAGCGCCGCCTCCGCGGCCTTCTGCTTGGCGAAGGCGAGCCAGCGCAGGATCTGCGGGTCGACGTCGCGTTCGGCGGAGGCGTCGATCGGCACGTGCAGGAGGGAGCAGGACGGCGCGACGTCGACCCGGTCGGCGAGCCCGAGCAGGGTGGCCAGGGTGGCGAGCGACTGCTCCAGGTCGTTGATCCAGATGTTGCGCCCGTCGACCACGCCGGCCACCAGCCGCTTGCCCGGCAGCCCGCCGGCGGCGGCGAGGTCGTCCAGGTTGGCGGCGGCAGGTCCTGTGAAGTCCAGCGCCAGACCCTCGACCGGGGCCTTGGCGAGGACCGGGAGCGCCTCGCCCAGGCGGTCGAAGTAGCTCGCGACCAGCAGCTTCGGACGGTCGGTCAGCGTGCCCAGCTCGCGGTAGGCGCGGGCGGCGGCGTTGAGCTCGGCGGGGGTGCGGTCCTGGACGAGCGCGGGCTCGTCCAGCTGCACCCACTCGGCGCCGGCGGCCTGCAGAGCGGCGAGCAGCTCCGCGTACACGGGCAGCAGCCGGTCGAGCAGGGTGATCGGCCGGAAGTCGTCGTCGACGCCGGGGGCGGGCTTGGCCAGCAGCAGGTAGGTGACCGGCCCGACCAGCACCGGGCGGGCGGCGTGACCGAGCGCGAGGGCCTCCCGCAGTTCGCCGACCGCCTTGGCCGGATCGGCGGCGAAGGCCGTGCCCGGCCCCAACTCGGGTACCAGGTAGTGGTAGTTGGTGTCGAACCACTTGGTCATCTCCAGCGGCGCGACGTCCTGGGTGCCGCGCGCCATGGCGAAGTACCCGTCCAGCGGGTCGGCATCGACGGCGTCCCGGTGGCGGGACGGGATGGCGCCGACCGCGACGGTGGTGTCCAGCACGTGGTCGTAGAGCGAGAAGTCCCCGGTCGGGATCTCCTCGATGCCGGAGTCGGCGAGCTGCTGCCAGTTCCCCCGGCGCAGGTCGGCGGCGGTGGCGAGCAGCGTCTCGGCGGTGACGGCGCCCTTCCAGTACCCCTCGATCGCCTTCTTGAGCTCCCGGCCCCGGCCCTGGCGGGGGTAGCCGTACGCGGTGGCGAGGGTCGCCGCGGCTGCGGACTTCATGGTCAAGGGACTCTCCTTCGCGAGTCTGTCTCTCAAGTACCCGGCGACGGGACGAGGACGCGAAGGGATGACGCACCGGGCGAACCGCTGCACGGGCAGCTCCGCCTGGTGTGGTCGCCGACCCGCCCTCGAGGTCACCGGATGGCCGCGCGCGAACGGTCGCACGCGGGCAGCGGGCAGGTCTTCGGACTCGTGGGCACGGCCGGCCCTTGAAGGGCGGTCACCTACTGGCCGTCGCTTCCCAGACCCGGCCCGGGCCCAGTGCGTATGACGGCGGTCGTTCCCACTCACCGCTGCGGGGCAGTCCCGGACTGGCCAGTTGAAAGGCGTCACCGGGTTCCCTCTTGCGACGCCCCGCCTGGCGGACGGGGCGAACCAGCTGCACGGCCAGCCTACGGCCTATCCGCGGTCGCTTCGTCGGGGATTCGGCCATTCGTCCGGATGCTGAGACGACGTCAGGAGACGACGTCGGGATTCGGCGCCACCGCGGACGTGCCGGTGGGGCCGCAGTCGGCTGCGGCCCCACCTGTCGTACCTGTCGTACCTGTCGTACCTGTGGTGCTCGGTCGGTCAGGAGGCGTTGAGGGCCGTGTCGTCGATCACGAAGCTGGTCTGGAGCGAGGCGTCCTCGGTGCCGGTGAACTTGATGGTGACGCTCTGCCCGGCGAAGGAGGAGAGGTCGTAGGTGTGCAGGGTGTAGCCGTTGGCCGCGTTGACGTTGGAGAAGGTGGCCAGGGTGGTGGAGTTGGCCTGGACGGTGAGCTTGTCGTAGGCCGTGGTGCCGGTCTCGGCGGTGTCGATGTGCAGCCAGAAGCCGAGCGACGCCTTGCAGCCGGCCGGGATCGTGACGGTCTGGCTCAGGGTGTCGGTGTGGCTGCTGCCGTAGCCGTCGAGCCACGCCTTCCAGGAGCCGGAGCGGGCGGCCTCGCTCGCGGAGTTGTCGATCACGCCGGCGGTCGCGGTCCAGGGCGAGGCGCTACCCGTCTCGAAGCCCGGGTTGCCGAGCAGTTGGCCCGCACCGGTGCAGCCGCCGCCCTGGGCTGACACGGCCCAGGTGAAGCTCGTCGAACCGGAGGCGTTGGTGGCGTCCTTCGCCGTCACCGTCACGTTGTACGTGCCCGCCGTCGACGCCGTGCCGCTGATCAGGCCGCTGGAGGCGTCGATGGACAGCCCGGTCGGCAGGCCGCTCGCGCTGTACGTCAGGCTCTGGCCGGAGGCGGAGTCCGTCGCGCGGATCTGCAGGGAGGCGGCGCTGCCCGTGGTGGTGCTCTGGTTGCCCGGGTTGGTGACCGTCACGGTGTTGCCCGTGCTGGTGCCGGCCCGGAAGGCGGTCGGGCCGTTCGGCGTGCCGAGGCCGGTCGGGCCGTCGTAGCCGGAGCCCGCGGTGCACAGGTAGGACGGGGAGCAGGTGCCGTTGGCGCCGCTGGTCACGTCGTTGAGCGCACTCGTGTGCTGGTACGGGTACTGGGACGGGTAGTCGCTCGCGCCCGGGGTGCCGGCGTCGGCGTAGACGGCGGCGATGATCGGCGACGAGGCGCTGGTGCCGCCGTAGACGGCCCAGCCGCTGCCGCCGTAGGTCTGGTAGACGGCGACGCCGGTGGCCGGGTCGGCGACCGCGGACACGTCGGCGACGGTCCGGTTGGAGCAGCCGCTGTCGCTCTGCCAGCTCGGCTTGGGGTCGTAGGCCGAGCAGCCGGAGCCGGCGCCGTTGCCGCCCGAGCTGGAGCCCCAGACGGTCTCGTGCCAGCCGCGCGCGCTGGAGTCGCGGGTCAGCGAGGTGCCGCCGACGGCGGTGACGTACTGGGAGGCCGCCGGGTACTCGGTGCCGTAGCCGGAGTCGCCCGAGGACACGGTGATGGCGACGCCGGGGTGGTTGAAGTACTGGCTGTCCGAGGAGGTGTCGGTGGAGTCCTCGGGGCCGCCGTAGCTGTTGGACACGAACTTCGCGCCCTGGGCGACGGCCTGGTTGACGGCGGCGCCGAGGTCGGCCATGTTCGCCGAGCTCGCCTCGACCAGCAGGATGTGGGCGTTCGGGGCGGCGGCGGAGACCATGTCGACGTCGAGGGAGATCTCGCCCGCCCAACCGGTGTCGCCGGCCGGGTAGTTGGTGCCGCCGTTCTGGTCGATCTTCTTGAAGCAGCCGTTGGCGGTGGTGCACGCAGGCAGCCCGTACTGCGCGCGGTAGGTCGCCAGGTCGGACTCGGCGTTGGGGTCGTCGTTGGCGTCGACGATGGCGACGGTCTGCCCGGCGCCGCCGTTGGTCGACAGGCCGTAGGCGCTCTGCAGGTCGGTCGGCCCGAGGCCGGACGGGTTCACGTCGGGCGAGACCGCGCTGAGGGAGAACGCGTGCGGCTGCACCACGTCGGTGCGCACCAGGGCGTCGCAGGACTTCTGGTGACGCTGGGCCGGCTGGGCGCAGGAGTGCCTGACGTTCGCGCCGGAGGTGGCGGCCGTGGCGCCGGCCGGCGCCGCGACGGCGAGGCCGGCGGCCACCACGGCACCGACGGCGAGCGTCGCGGTGGTGGCGCGGAGTCCGCCGTGCCGCAGGGCGGTGTGGATGAGCTTGTGCAACGGAGCCCTCCCGGATGGGGGTCGGCCCCGGGCGTGCGGACACGCCGATGTGAGGCGGCGGGGTCGCGTGCAGGCCCGGGATGAGGGGGAAACGCGCACGTGCAAACGGCTGCCCGGGAGTTCGGTACGGCCGTGGGGCGTCGGCCCGACGGGGTGACGGAGGCCGTTCCGAGCTGAGGATGTCCAGGACATGCCAGGGGATGAGTTGCGGGAGCCGTCATGGCTCCGGCGCCTGAAAGGTAGCGAAGCCCGGACCTGTGGACAAGGTCGGCGTCCATGCCATGACCGAGGCTTTGACCGCCATGACCTGGTCTTGACCAGGCGTCATGCCGCCACTGGCGGTCGCCCGCCAACGCGCCGGACCGGCCTGGGGTTTGCCACGCACACGGATCGCCCGAGGTCCGCGCGGGTTGCGGGAGCCGCGCCGGGCCCCCGCCGCACCGTCAGCGCACCGCCACCGGGCGCACCGGGTGCTTGCTCAGGATCGACACCCGGTTGAAGGCGTTGATGGCGATGGCCACCCAGATCACCGCGGAGATCTGCTCGTCCGTCAGCGCCTCGCGCGCTGCGGTGTAGGCCTCCTCCTGGAGCGCCGCGTCCGCCGGGGTGGTGGTCGCCTCGGCGAGGGCGAGTGCGGCGCGCTCCTGCGGGCTGAACAGCTGGGTGTCGCGCCAGGCCGGGAGGGTGCCCAGGCGCTGTGTGGTCTCGCCGACCTGCAGGGCCGCCGCGGTGTGCACGTTGAGGCAGTAGGCGCAGCCGTTGATCTGGGACACGCGCAGGTTGACCAGTTCCACCAGCCGCCGGTCCAGCCCGGCCCTCGCGGCGGCCTCGCCCGCCGCGTCGGCCGTGGCGCGCATGGCGCGGAAGGCCGCCGGGCTCTCCTTGTCGACGAACACCCGGCGGCGTGCGGGGGCGGCGGTCACGGTCGTAGTCACATCGCTCACGGGAACTCCCTGGACGTTTTCGCTGTCGGGCGGCACTGCGCCATGGCATGATAGTCGAAGATAGTTGAAAGTAGAACTTCTTAGGAAGCGAGCACACCGTGACCACCACCGGCACCAATCCTGCCGAGCCGCACGCCGGAACCGGGGAGACCCGCCCCCGGGTGGAGATCCTGCCCGCCCGGGACGTGCCGCTGGGCGGGCCGCGGGCGATGACGGTGCGCCGGACCCTGCCCCAGCGCGCCCGCACGCTCATCGGTGCCTGGTGCTTCGTCGACCACTACGGCCCCGACGACGTCTCCGACACCGGCGGGATGGACGTCGCCCCGCACCCCCACACCGGCCTCCAGACGGTCAGCTGGCTGTTCAGCGGCGAGATCGAGCACCGGGACAGCCTCGGCGTCCACGCCTACGTGCGCCCCGGCGAGCTCAACCTGATGACGGGCGGGCACGGCATCAGCCACTCCGAGGTCTCGACCGCCGCGACCACCGTCCTGCACGGCGTCCAGCTGTGGGTGGCGCTTCCGGAGCAACACCGCCACACCGCACGGGACTTCCACCACCACGCACCGCGGCCCGTCACCCTGGACGGCGGCGAGGTCCGCGTGTTCCTCGGCACCCTCGCCGGCGACGCCTCCCCCGTCCCCACCTTCACCCCGCTGCTCGGCGCCGAGCTCACGATCCACCCGCACGCGACCCTCACCCTCGCCGTCGACCCCGCCTTCGAGCACGCCCTGCTCGTCGACCGCGGCGACATCACGCTCGCGGACACGCCGGTGCGCCCGGCCGAACTCGGCTACCTGGCCCCCGGAGCCACCACCATCACCCTCGCCAACACCGGCGACGAGCCGGCCCGGACGGTCCTGATCGGCGGCACGCCGTTCGAGGAGGAGATCGTCATGTGGTGGAACTTCATCGGACGGTCTCACGAAGACATTACCCGAGCGCGCGAGGAGTGGATGAGCTCCGCGAACCCCGACCGCTTCGGCGCCGTCGAGGGCTACCCGGGCGACCGCCTGCCCGCCCCAGAGCTCCCGGGAATCCCCCTCAAGCCCCGGGGAAACGTGCGCCGACCTGCGTAGTTACCGGTCGGGGGTGTGGCGGCCAGGTCCGCCGCACCCCCGAGCTGGAGTCCCCCTACGTCCACCTTGAAGCGCTCCTGTCGACACTCGGCTCGGCACTCGACGCGTGACACCGTTCGACCATCCGCGACAGCGCCTGACAGGACCAATGCTGACTCAATGCTGGCTTTGCTGACGGTCTATCAGGAATGACCGGGGCACTCACGGAGCCCGGGGAAGTCATCGCCGGGTGCCACCGCGAGAATCGGCGGAGGCCCTGCCGCGGCCCCCTCGCCGGTTGCCGAAGGACGGCCACCACGGGAGCGGCGCGGGCCGGAGAAGACAGCAACCATGCCGTCCGTTGCCCTCACCGACGATCTTGCTTCAAGCCAGTTATCAGACCCGGCCCCTGCGGGACATTCCCAGCCCCCTCTGTCGGCAAGAGCCCGCCCACCCACCCCGACCCGGCGCTAGGGTGACCTCATGGCGGACGCCCCGACGACAGCAGCACCCTCGGTCGAGGCGCTGGACGGCCTCGTCGAGCGTGCCTGCGAACCGCCGACCGGCAGGTCGCGGGCGAAGCAACTGCGCTGGGTCGCCGGTGAACTGCGCACCGCCCTGGAGCGGGGAGCGATCGTGCCCACGACCGTCGGCTCACTCGCCCTGCTCCTCTCGCCGAACACCCTCGCCGCCTACCTCACAGCCGCCGAGCGGGGCCTGCTGCGGCGCAAGCCCGGCGCACGACCGGGCCAAGCCTCACCCGCGTCCATGCGCGTCCGGGAGGACTGCCTCCGCATCCTCGGCGCCCTGGCCGGCATCACCGTCACGCTCCCGGACCGCAACCCGCCACCGGTCGAGCTCCGCCCCGTGGTCGCCGCCCGCCCGCGCAGCATCCTGCTCGGGCACCTGGAACACTCAGCCCGCCCTGGCCGGTCCGATGCCCGTAGTCGGATCCTCGCGATCATCGGCACGGTGCTGGACACCGGGTGCCGCGCCGGCGAACTCTGCGCCCTGCGCACTGACGCCGACAGCGCGCTGACGGTCCACTCCGATCTCGAATCGGCGCTCAAGGCGCCCGACCAGCCGGGCCCGGCACCCTGCGCGCAGGCCGACCCGGCGTAGGGGTCCGCGATGAGTGAGGGCCCTGCGATGAGACAGCCCGGAGGAGGCGCTTCGCGGGAACCGGCCGGGGCACAAGTCTCCGGGCGGACCAGGCGGCTCGTGCTGACCGGCAGCGAGGGCGCCGTACACCGTGGCCGCGAATTCAGCCGAGAGGCCCTGTTCTCCTGGCACTGGCTCCCCGCAGCCGACGAGGAGCAGCGCGCCGTTGCCGAGGACGTCCTGCTCATGGTGTCCGAACTGATCACCAACGCCTGCCTGCACGCCCCCGGCGGGCCACGCGAGCTGCGCCTGGACTGGGACGGCGCCCGGCTGCGTGTGGAGGTCACCGACACCAGCCCGGTTCCGCCCCGGCTGCGCCCGCGCGTCGATCCGGGTCGGCCGGGCGGACACGGCCTGCGGGTCGTGAACCAGCTGGCCAGGTCCTGGGGCTGCCTGCCCGAGGGGCCCGGCAAGGTGGTGTGGCTGGAGGTGCCGTCCCCGCTCGACCGTCCCGCCCGCCGGGCCTGACTACTGGCCGGGGTGCGGTTCCGGAAGCGGTGCCGGATCGGGGTCCGGGTAGGGCTCGGGCTTCGGGAAGGGGGGAATCGGCGGGGGCACGGGATCGTGGTCCTCGCCCGGTCGCGGCGCAGGATTGGGATGGGGAATCGGCTCGGTGTCCGGGTCCGGGGGTGTCGGGATCGTCATGGTGGCACCTTCGTCGAAGTCGGAAGCGGCGGCAGGGTCAACGGCCGAGCGCGTGCGCCAGCTCGCGCTTGTTCATCTTCGAACGGCCCTTGATGTTGCGGTGCTTGGCCTCGTTGTACAGCTGGTCGTACGTGGGGCCCTGGGCTCCTTCGTGCGAGCGCTGTCCGCCGCGCCGGCCGGAGGAGATGTCGTGGGTCGAGCTGCGGCTCCTAGGCCGCCTCCCCCGGCCCGAGGAGATCGCCGACGACCTTCACCTCACCGTCGAGCAAGCGACCGAGGGCTTGGTCGCCGGCCGCGTCTACCGACCCAACTCCCTGGACGCCCTGCGCGACAAGGACACCGACGAGACCGGCAGCGCACTGCTCGACCGCCTCGGCACCTGCGACCCCGGCATCGAACTCGCCGACTTCCGCACCGCCGTCCGCCCGCTGCTCGCCCACCTGCCCGAGCGCGAGCAGACCATCCTCAAACTCCGTTTCTGGGACGGCTGCACGCAATCCCAGATCGCCGACCGGATCGGCGTCTCCCAGATGCACGTCTCCCGCCTGCTCACCGCCGTCCTCACCCGCCTGCGCGAGCAGTTGGACGACCGGGACGCCCCCGGCTGGACCGACGAACCGGAGGAACCGGCCTGACTTTCCCCTCCCCCGGGCGTTTCCCCGCCCCCCGCAGCGGATAGCCGCGCTGCGCGGGGGGTCGTCAGCGTGGAGGAGGAGCACGGTGTCCCCGAAGGTTTCCGACTACATCCTGGAACGGCTGCGCGACGGGGACGTCGAGTACGTCTTCGGCTACCCGGGCGACGGCATCAACGGGCTGCTCGCGGCCTGGGGCCGGGCCGCGATCCACCTGCTCAACGGGCTGTACGACGCCAAGCTCGACCACGTGCCGGTGGTCGCGATCGTCGGGCAGACGGACCCTCGTTCCCGCCCGGGCCGCCGAGTACCGCACCGCGTGAACCCGCCCACCGGACACGACGACCCTCGACGATAGGAGTCCGGAATCATGACCCGCCGACCACCGAACGAGCAGGGGTTCACCGTTGATGTCCAGCCGTGGGCCGAAGGAACCGTCCTGGTGCCGTACGGGGAGCTCGACCTCGACACCGTCGCCGACCTGGAGGCGGCCCTCACCCCGGCCCTGGCCCGGCCCGGCACCGTCATCGTGGTCGACTGCGCCAGCCTGGAGTTCTGCGACTCCACCGGGCTCAACGTCCTGCTCCGTGCCCAGGCCCGCGCGACGGCGGACGGCAGCCGGATCGACCTGGCCCGCCCCCGGCCGCTGATCCGGCGCATGCTCGAACTCACCGGCGCCACCCACGCGCTCCCGATCCGCGACAGCGTCCCCGGCTGATGACGGGAGGCGCCTGGCGGACCGGAGCGACCGGGAGCGTCGAGTACCCAGTCGACCCGAAGGCCCGCGTTTTCGCCCGCATCCTGCGGCCCGACACCTGTCACGGCTGTCACCCTTCGGCCTCCGGTGGCACAGTGGGATCAGGCGACGGCGCTGCCGTCGCCGGGCCGGGCGCAGTGCGCGGCGCCCCGGCCGCAGGGCGATCCGGACGGTGGGACGGATGGACGAGCAACTGGCGGCAGGGGGAGAGCAAGCGCTCCGGCAGCTCCTGGCCGGGCTGACGGCCGTCCGCGACGGCGATTTCCGCATCCGGCTCACCCCGGGGAAGCCCGGAGTGCTGTCAGAGATCGCGGAGGTCTTCAACGGCATGGCAGATCAGCTGGCCCGGGTGACCTCCGAAGTAACCCGGGTGGCCCGCGAGGTCGGCACGGAAGGCCGGCTCGGCGGCCAGGCCCAGGTGCCGGGCTCATCGGGCACCTGGTCGGACCTCACCGACTCGGTGAACGCGATGGCGGGCAACCTGACCGGGCAGGTGCGCAACATCGCCCAGGTGACGACGGCGGTGGCCCGCGGCGACCTCACCCAAAAGATCGACGTGGACGCCCGCGGCGAGATACTGGAGCTCAAGAACACCGTCAACACGATGGTCGACCAACTGTCCGCCTTCGCCGACGAAGTCACCCGGGTCGCCCGCGAGGTCGGCACCGAGGGGCAGCTCGGCGGCCAGGCCCGGGTCGAGGGCGTGGCGGGGACCTGGCGCGACCTGACCGACTCGGTGAACTTCATGGCCGGGAACCTCACCGCCCAGGTCCGCAACATCGCCCAGGTCGCCACGGCGGTCGCCGAGGGCGACCTCACCCGCAAGATCGACGTGGACGCCCGCGGCGAGATACTGGAACTCAAGACGACCCTCAACACGATGGTCGACCAGCTGTCCGCCTTCGCCGCCGAGGTGACCCGGGTAGCCCGCGAGGTCGGCACCGAGGGCCGCCTGGGAGGCCAGGCGGACGTGCGGGACGTCTCCGGCACGTGGCGCGACCTCACCGAGTCCGTGAACGTGATGGCGGACAACCTGACCGCCCAGGTCCGCTCGATCGCGCAGGTGACGACGGCCGTCGCCGAGGGCGACCTCACCCAGAAGATCCGGGTGGACGCGCGCGGGGAGATCCTGGAGTTGAAGGAGACCATCAACACGATGGTCGACCAGCTGTCCGCCTTCGCCGACGAAGTCACCCGGGTCGCCCGCGAGGTCGGCACCGCCGGTAACCTGGGCGGGCAGGCCACCGTCCGGGGCGTCTCCGGGACGTGGAAGGACCTCACCGAGAACGTCAACGTGATGGCGTCCAACCTCACGGGCCAGGTCCGCTCGATGTCGGAGGTGGCGACCGCCGTCGCGCGGGGCGACCTGTCGAAGAAGATCACCGTGGAGGCGAAGGGCGAGGTCGCGGCGCTCGCGGGCGCGATCAACACCATGGTGGACACGCTGTCGGTCTTCGCCGACGAGGTGACCCGGGTGGCCCGCGAGGTCGGCACCGAGGGAGTCCTCGGCGGCCAGGCGCGGGTGCCGAACGTCGCTGGGACGTGGAAGGACCTCACCGACAACGTCAACTCGATGGCGCACAACCTGACCAGCCAGGTCCGCAACATCGCCCAGGTCACCACGGCCGTCGCCGAGGGCGACCTCACCCGCAAGATCGACGTGGACGCCCGCGGCGAGATCCTGCAGCTGAAGACGACCATCAACACGATGGTCGACCAACTGGGCTCCTTCGCCGCCGAGGTGACCCGGGTGGCTCGCGAGGTCGGCAGCGAAGGCCGGCTCGGCGGCCAGGCCGAGGTCGAAGGCGTCTCCGGCACCTGGAAGCGGCTCACCGAGAACGTCAACGAACTGGCCGGCAACCTCACCCGGCAGGTCAGGGCGATCGCCGAGGTCACCAGTGCCGTCGCGGCCGGCGACCTGACCCGCTCGATCACCGTGGACGCCTCCGGCGAGGTCGCCGACCTCAAGGACAACATCAATGCCATGGTGGAGTCCCTGCGCGACACCACCCTGGCCTACCAGGGGCAGGACTGGCTCAAGACCAACCTGGCCCGGTTCTCCGCCGCCATCCAGGGTCGACGGGACGTCCGGGCTGTCGCTGACATGATCACCGACGAGCTGACCGCCCTGGTCGGCGCGCAGTTCGGTGCGTTCTACCTCTTCGAGGCAACCGAGGACGACCCCGAACTGGTCCTCATCAGCGCTTACGGCCGCTCCCTCACGGGCCTCCCGGAACAGCGCCTGCGGCTCGGGGACTCCCTGGTCGGCCAGGCCGCCCGCAGCCGGCGGATCATCGCCGTCGACGACCTGCCGCCCGGCTACGCCGTCATCGGGTCCGGAGCCGGGCGGGCGGACGCCCGGTCCCTGGTCGTGCTGCCCATCACCCTGGAGGAACGGCTCCTCGGTGTCCTGGAGTTCGCCTCCGTCCACCCGTTCACCCAGGTCCACCGCGACTTCCTGGAGCAGTTCACCGAGAACTGCGGGGTCAACATCGGCACCCTGCTCGCCAACGCCCGCACCGACGAACTGCTCGGCGAGTCCCGTCGCCTGACCGTCGAACTCCAAGCCCGGTCCGTCGAGTTGCAGGAGGGCCAGGAGGAGCTGCGGCGCTCCAATACCGAACTGGAGGAAAAGGCCGCCCTGCTCGCCCAGCGCAACCGCGACATCGAGGCCAAGAACCTGGAGATCGAGCAGGCCCGCCAGGAACTGGAGGAAAGGGCCAGGCAGTTGAGCCTCTCCTCGATGTACAAGTCCGAGTTCCTGGCCAACATGAGCCACGAGCTCCGCACCCCGCTCAACAGCCTGCTCATCCTCGCCCAGTTGCTCGCCCAGAACGCCGGCGGCAACCTCACCCCCAAACAGGTCGAGTACGCGGGCGTCATCCACTCGGCCGGCACCGACCTGCTCCAGCTCATCAACGACATCCTCGACCTGTCCAAGGTCGAGGCCGGAAAGATGGAGCTCACCCCCGAGCCCTTCCCCGTACGCGAGCTCCTGGAGTACGTGGAGTCCACCTTCAAGCCCCTGGCGGACCAGAAGGGACTCGCGTTCGATGTCGCTCTGGACCGCAGCGTGCCGGGCGAGATCGTCGCCGACCAGCCGAGACTGCGCCAGGTCTTGCGCAACCTGCTGTCCAACGCCGTCAAGTTCACCGACAGCGGCCGGGTCGAGCTGCGGATCAAGCACGTCGAGGGACCGGACGTGCCGGCCGAACTCGGCCGGACACCGGCCGCGGTGGCCTTCGACGTCACGGACACCGGCATCGGGATAGACCCCGCCCACCTGGAAACCATCTTCGGCGCCTTCCAGCAGGAGGACGGGACCACCAGTCGGCGCTTCGGCGGCACCGGGCTCGGTCTGTCGATCAGCCGCGAACTCGCCCGGCTGCTCGGCGGAACCCTCTCCGTCACCTCCGCGCCCGGACGGGGCAGCCGCTTCACCCTCTGCCTGCCGGTCACCGACCCGCGGCACGAGAGCGACGATCCGGCCGATCGGCTGATCCTGGTGGTCGAACCCGACCCTCCGGGCCTGCTCACCCTGCTCACCCGGGCTGCCGTCGGATCCTTGGGCGCGGCCGAGACGGTGGCACAGGTCGTGAGTGCCGGAGACGCGACAGGGCTTCGGGCGGCCCTGACCGCCCCCGGCCCGCGGTGCGTCGTCCTGGACCTCGCCCGCTCCGGCGAACTCGCACCGACCCTGCTCAAGGAGCTGACGGACGGCACCCCCGTCCTCGGCTACGCGGGCGACGGCAAGGGCCGGCACCTCGGTGACACGACCGGAGGCGTCGACCTGGTCCACGGGCTGGACGACCTGCGGGACCGCGTGGTCCAGCTGCTGGGCGGCCCTCGCCCCGCCGCACAGACACCCGAGCCGTCTGCCGCGGCCGCAGACGAGGCGCTCGCCGGGCGGACCGTCCTGATCGTCGACGACGACGTCCGCAACGTCTTCGCCCTGGCCGCCGCTCTCGAACAGGGTGGCCTGAACGTCCTGCACGCCCCGGACGGCGACACCGGACTCGACCTGCTGCGAGCCCACCCCGAAACCGCGCTCGTCCTGATGGACGTGATGATGCCCGGGCTGGACGGCTACGCCGCCATCGCCGCCATCCGCGCCGACGAACGCTTCGCCCACCTGCCGGTCGTCGCCGTCACCGCCAAGGCGATGCCCGGGGACCGGGAGAAGAGTTTCGCGGCGGGCGCCGACGACCACGTCACCAAGCCCGTCGACACCAGCGACCTACTCGACCGGATACGGCAGTGGACGAACCTGCCATGACCACCGAGGAGGAACCCGCGAAGACCACCGCCCGGGCCCTGGCCGCGACTGTCCGCCAACTCCAGGACGCCGCAGCGCGGACCCGGGAGCAGGCCCGACGCCGAGCGGTCGTCGACGTGGCCACCGGCATGCTCGCCGAACGCCTCGGCCTCCTTCCCGCCGAAGCCTCCGCACGCCTGGCCCGGCTCGCCCGTGAGGCGGGCGTGCCGGTCCCGGTCCTGGCCGCCGACATCGCCGGCCTGGACAGCACGCCCTCGGCGCCCGAGGGCGGCCCGGCCACCCCCCCGAACCTGACACCCGCCCTCGCCGCCGAAACCGACCTCCAAAGGGCCGCCGACACGATCCTGGAACAGACGGACACGCTCGGCGTCCAGACCGTCGCACTCTGGCAGGTGCTGCCCGGCGGCGCGCTCGCCCTCGCGGCGCACGCCGGGCTCACGGCCGACGAATCCGACTCCTGGAGCCGGGTCCCGCCCGGCGTCGGTACCCCTGCCCAGCACGTCGTCGAGGGCGGGGCGGACCTGTGGCCCGGTGACCCTGCCACAGCGCTCCCTTCGATCGGTTCCGGCAGGTCCCGGGCCGTACTCCCGCTGCTGGACGCGGGCCGCCGCCGCGGCGCGTTCGAGGTGCTGTGGTCCGGCGCCCCTCCCACCCTCGGCCCGCCCCAGCGCCGCCGGCTGCTCGCACTCGCCGACCTCTGCGCGACCCTCCTCTCCCCCGTACGGGAGCCCGAGCCGCCCAACGAACTCGCCGTCCTTCTGGAGGGGATGCTCACACCCGCACTGCTGCTGGAACCGGTGGTCCGGGGCGGGCAGGTCACCGACTTCACGCTCTTGCGGATCAACGCCCGCTTCGACGACCCACTGGGCCGCCCCCGGGAGGCGCTGGAGGGCACCTCGCTCCTGGAGACCTACCCGCTCGCCTGCGCCACCGGGCTCTTCGAACGGCTGCTGCGGGTCCACCGCACCGGCGCTCCGCTGCCCGGCGAGTCCGTGGAGCTCGTCTTCGGTACCGGCCGCCTCGCGCTTCCCGCCGACACCCAGCTGGCCATCGCCCCACTCGGCGGCCGGCTGGTCGTCGGATGGCGGCTGGAGACCACGCCGTCCGGCGACGACCAGCAGGTCACGCTGCTGCGCCAGGCACAGCGGCTGGCCCGCGTCGCCGGATTCGAGGAACTCCCCGACCAGGGCGCGATCCGCTGGAGCGACGGCCTGCGCGAACTCTTCGGCCTGCCGCCCGGGGCCGCACCCGTCCCACTGCGCCACCTGGCCGGTCACGTCCACCCGGACGACGAACCCGCCGTCCGCCGCCTGCTGGACACGGTCCGGCGGCGGCACCGCACCGCCTCGGGAATCTTCCGCATCGCCCTCCCGGACGGCACGCACCGCTACGCCCACGTGATCGCCGAGCCGGTCCTCGACAACAACGGCCGGCTCCTCGCCGTCCGCGGCGCCTACCACGACGTCTCCGCCCAGCACCGCACGGAGGTCGCGCTCGGCGCCACCCAGGAGCGCCTGATCGACAGCGAGCAGCAGACCGTCGAGGGCGAGCAGCTGGCGCTCAGGTTGCAGCAGGCCATCCTGCCGGCCGCCCCGCCGCCGCTCGGTCCATTCGGTCTGAGCGCCGCCGTGCGCTACAGGCCGGCCGCCCAGCGCGACCGGGTGGGCGGGGACTGGTACGACGTGCTGCCGCTGCCGGACAAGCGGGTGCTCCTCGCGGTCGGGGACGTGGCCGGCCACGGCGTCGGCGCGGCCACCGGCATGGTCACCCTGCGGCACGCGCTGCGCGGCCTCGCCGTCACCGGGGCCGGGCCGGGCCAGCTGCTGGAGTGGGCGAATACGGTCGCGCTGCGCGAGCCGGGGCAGGTGACCGCCACCGCCGTCTGTGTGCTCTTCGACCCGGCCGCGGACCGACTGCGCTGGGCCCGGGCGGGGCATCTGCCACCGATCCGGTTCAGCGGCGGGGACGCGGAGGTCCTGCCGCTTCCCCACGGCGTGCTGCTCGGCGCCCTGCATGAGGCCCGCTACGAGGAGCGGACCACCCAGCTCGGCACTGGCGACGTGCTGCTGCTCTACACCGACGGTCTGGTCGAACGGCGGGACCGCCCGGTCGAGGAGTCGGTGGACGAGCTGATCCGGAACGCAGGCTCCCCCGGCCCCGACCTGGAGCGCTACCTCGACCGGCTGCTGGCCCTCAGCCCGGCCGACACCCAGGACGACACCTGCCTGGTCGCCGTGCGGGTCGAATAGAGCGGGGCCGCCGTGTGCGCGCAGCGTTAGGACCGGACGGGTCCGGGTAGGCGCGGCCGAGTGCGGGGGCCGATACCGGGACCGGAAGGAACTCCCCCATGTTGCTGCTAGGACTACTGCTGATGGCGGCGTCCGGCACCTTCTCCGGACTGCTCATCGCGGACAACCTCTCCGGCGGACCTGACTACCAGGTCACGATCCTGGGCAACGACCTCGTGACGCTCAACAGCCTGGGCGTCTTCCTGTCCGGCGCCGCCCTCTCCCTGCTCTTCTGCCTCGGCCTCGCCCTGATCGGGCTGGCCAGGCGGGCCTCCCGACGCCCGCCGCAGCCGATCACGCACCGGGCGCCGCACCGCCGGGCCCGCCCGGCGCAACCCGCCTGGCCCGTCGAGCCGCTCGCCCCGCCGGTGGGAGTGGAAGCCCCTGCGGCGGAGCAGCGGGCCGCCGAACAGGGTGATCGGGCAGCCGGGATGCCGGAGGCCGAGCCCGTGCGGGGCGGCCGGATTCGGCACCTGTTCGAGCACTGATAACCCGGGAGCGGTGCGACCCGGGAGCGGTGCGACCCGGAAGGGTAGCCCAAGGAGCACGGGAGGTACTGACGGATGACCAGAGCCCGGCTGTCCACCGCTTCGCGCGCCCCCAGCGGGGCGCGGGCGCGATGGCTGCGGCTGTCGGCGAACGCGGGGGCCGCGGCCGAGGCCCGCGCCCTGACCGCCGCGTTTCTGGCCGACGTGGCCGATCCCATCGCGGTCGGCGACGCCGCGCTCCTGGTGTCCGAACTGGTGGGCAACGCCGTACGCCACACTGGCCGGCCGGGCTGGCTCCTCCTGGTCCGCTGCCCCGGCCTCCTGCGGATCGAGGTCAGCGACTCCAGCCCCCGCCCGCCGCTGCCGCGTCGCCCGAGCGGGCCCGGCACACCGGGGGGCCACGGCCTGTTCCTGCTGAACCGTCTCGCACTGCACTGGGGCTGGCACCGGCGGGGCGCAGGCAAGGTCGTCTGGTGCGAGCTACGAATTCCGGCCGGCTGACGGTCCGGCCAGCCGCGCCGAGCACTCCAGCATCATCGCGCGCACGAATGCCTGCGGCAGGTTGCCCCGCTGCTGACGCTGCCGCGATGTCGTACTCCTCCGAGAACAGCCCGGCCGACCCGCACAGGCCCGGGTCGCCTCGAACCAGCGGGCCGCCTCGACGGGGTCGCCCTCCTGCTGCTCGGCCAGGGCCATCAGCAAGCCGCAGAGCACGAAGGCTCCCTCGGCCTCGGCGAGCGGGCGGTCGTCGTCCCGGAACCGGTAGACGAAGTGCCCGTCCGTCAGCTCGTCCCGGCAGGCCCGCAGGGTCGCGGACGTGCGGGGATCGCCCGCCGTCAGGGCGCCGCGCAGCGAGGGCAGCAGGAGGGATCGGACACCTCCGGCACCAGGTCCAGCCGCTCGCCCGGGGCGAGGACGACCTCCGCCATGGGCCGCCCGCCCGGCCCGGGGCGGGCGCACCCCGCACCGGTCCAGCGCAACCACAGGCGGTCGGACCTCACCGTCCAGCCGTCTCCGAACCGGTGTGCGACGCCCGGACGGCCCTGGCCGAAGCCCGTGCCCGGCTCCAGGACGAGCCTCGGACGGGCCGGCCCGTCCGCGGCAGTGAGCCGCCGCAAGAGGACCAGCCGGTGCGGATCCGCGGGCAGGGCCAGCGCTTCGCGCCACTCCACCTCACCGTCCCTGGTGACCCAGCCGCTGCGCCTGATGAGTCCGCCGTCCTCGTAGTAGCCGCCGGGCACGAACCGCCCGAGCGGCGTGGCCGCGTACACCCCGGTGCCTCCGATCAGACCGGCGAAGACGGGTTCGGACTCCCAGCGAGGCGCGCAGAGCCAGGCGACCTCGCCGCGCGGGCCCACCAGCGCGGCGCGCTCCCCGTCCGCGAGGAGGGCGTACTCGCGCAGGTTGAAGGGCGGGAATGCCTTCACCGCGCACCAGCCGGGTCAGCCCACCAGCGGCAGGATCTGCTCGCGGTAGAAGTCGAAGAAGCCCTCCTGCTCCTGGCCGATCTGGCCGACGTACACCTCATCGAATCCGGCGCCCACGTACGAGCGGAGCCGGTCGGCGTGCACCTGCGGGTCGTCTCCGCAGGTCACCGCACGGGCGACCATGTCCTGGGAGACCAGTTCGGTGGCCTGCTCGAAGTGCTGGGGCGTGGGGAGGATCTGGGCGAGTTCGCCTGGCAGCAGCTCGCTCGGCCAGAGTTCGTGAGCGGTCTTGATCGCCCGCTCGCGGTCCTGGGACCAGCAGACCTTCACGCCGCCGACGACCGGCCCGCTGCCGCCGGCCGCACGGTAGCGCCCGATCAGGTCGGTGTCCGGGGTCATGGTGACCAGCCCGTCCGCGTACTGGGCCGCCAGATCGGCTGCCTTGGGACCGAACGCCGAGACGTACACCGGGATTCGGCCCTCCTTCGGTGACGTGTAGAGCCTCGCGTTCTCGACCGTGTAGTGCGAGCCCTGGTAGGAGATCTGCCGTCCGGTGAACAGCTCGCGCATCAGTGTCACGGCCTCCTCCAGCATCTCGGCCCGCACGTCGAACGGCGGCCAGCGGTCGCCCAGCACGTGCTCGTTGAGCGCCTCACCGGTGCCCACCCCCAGCCGCAGGCCACCGGCGAGCTGGACGTCCGCTGTGGCCGCCGCCTGGGCGGTGACCGCCGGGTGCAGCCGCACGGTCGGGCACGTGACCAGTGTGGTCACCGGCAGCCGGGTGACCTGCGACAATGCTCCGATCACGCCCCAGACGAAGGGGCTGCTGCCCTGGGGGTCGTTCCATGGGTGGAAGTGGTCGGAGATCGCCAGCCGGGTGAAGCCAGCCTGCTCGGCCGCACGGGCCTGGTCGACCAGTTGGGCGGGCGTGAACTCCTCGCAGGACAGGAAGTAGCCGAACGCGGTCATGGCACTCTCGGTTCCTCGGCGGGTTCTCGGTTCCCTCCACCCGGCGGCTTTCCGATCCGGACGCGGCGAAACCCCGCACCCGTTTTCGGGACGACGCATCGGGTAACCGCGCGGAGTCCAGCCCACTGGCCCGGAGGCCCCCATGAGCACCCGAGAATCCGGCGGCGCGACCGGCCGTGACGACCCATCCCCGCCGCCACCGTGGTACCCACCAAAGCCTGCGGCCCGGCGCCCCGTCCATCATCGCCCCGGCCGCCGCTGGCCAGGCCCTCCTTCGGCGGCACGGCGGCCCTGGTCCGGTCAGGTCGCCGCTGCCCACAGATAGTCCGAACGGCGTCGTTGGGGTGGCGTCAGGCCAGCCTATCGACGGTACCCGCCACGGCTGACCAGGAACGCGACCGTACAAGGAGCGATCACCATGGGCCGGAGAGAGAGCGCGGCGCTGCTCGGAATCGAGCAGGATCTGCGCAGCGGCGACCACACGCTGGACGTCATGCTGCGCCGGTTCGGCCAGGGACTGCGGGGTCGCGCGTGGAACATCATGTGCGGGGTACGCCCCCGCACGGTGCTGGCGCTGGCCGTGCTGTCGCTCGGTCTGCTGGCAGCCGGTCTGTGCACGTCGGCCGTGCCCGTGTTCTGGGCGTTCACCGGGTGCTGGGCGCTGACGCTCGCGATCGCGTTCGCCTTGCTGCGTGCGTGCGCGGAGGGCCGTCAAAGGGGTCGCTGACCTTCGGCGACCGCGTTGCTACTGCCGGTACTGCTGGTGTACACGCGCGCCGGGGCGGGGGAGAATCGGCCGCACAGGGCGGGGATGCCCCACGAGGAGGCCGCATCATGAGAAGCCTCAGCCGCCGCTACGCGGTGACCCTGCCCGGCCCGGTCGGAGCCCACGGCCCGCCGACCGTCGTCGTCGTGTACGAGACGGAGGAGGTCGGCCCGGACGGTGGCTCCGTCTGGGAGAGTACGGACGGTGACCTGCGCGTGGAGATCAGAGGAGAGGTCGCCGCCGTTGTCGGCACGCCCCCGGACGGCGAGCCCCGGCAGGACTCCTGCCTGCACGCCGTCCTCCTTCCGTAACGCCTTCCGCCAGGCCGTCAGTTCCCCCGGTTCATGGAGGGCGTCGACTCGGTCACCCAGCTGGACGACCGGCACAACCACTGGCGCACGAGCATCGGCGGCGTCAGCCGTGAGTTCGACACCGAGATCGTCGACCAGCTGCCCGACGAGCGGATCGCCTGGCGCACCATGGACGGGGACGTGCAGCAGAAGGGCGTCGTGACCTTCGAGCGGGTCGACGACCGGCACACCCGGGTCAACATGGCCATCGACTTCCAGCCCGAGGGCATCGCCGAGCGGGCCGGCGACCTGCTCGGCGTCGTGGACCGCAGGGTGAAGGGCGACCTTCACCGGTTCAAGGAATTCATCGAGCAGCACGGCCGGGAGGAAGGCGGCTGGCGGGGCAGGATCACCCCCGCCTGAACCCCTGACAGCGCCCACGACGTCCGGTGGCGCCCGAGCGATCGCGCACCACCGGACGTGGCCTGTGCGGGGTCAGCGCTGCGGGAAGCGGTGCTGCTCGACGAGGCCGGCGAAGTCCTCCCAGAACGCCGGGCCGGCTGCCTCGTCCGCACGGCAGACCGCTACGCCCGCCGTCGCGTCCGGCACGTCGAGGCCGGCGGCGCGGGACAGGTCGGCGCCGGACCCCAGCAGCGCGACGGGTTTGCCATGCCTCCATGCCTCGGCGAGGAACCTGACGGCATCCGGGTCGGAGCACAGGGCGCGGTCGCCGCTGTCCGGGACGACCAGAGCGTCGTAGAGGACCGAGGCGACGGTCGGCAGCGGCCGGTCCACCGGCAACCGGGCACCGTCGCCCGCGAGTACGTCGCCGCCGTACGCGGCCAGCGTCTCCACCACGGCGCCCCGCGCACCCAACTGCTCGTGCGCATCACGGACCTGCTCCCCGTCCACCCCCGGTGCGGCCAGGACGGCGACCTTGCGGGTGCGGACGCCGGACCCGCGCTGGTGTTCCAGGCTCAGCGCAGGCGAGGTCCGGGGACCGGCCGTGTCGTTGCCCTCCGATGCCGTCGCGGCCTCGGGTTCGGGCTCGCCGACCCGCCGGGCGACCTCCGCAGCCAGGCCCGGGTCGACGTGGACCAGGTTGCCGACCATGCGCCGCCGGACCCCTTGGTCACCGACCTTGCCCAGCTCGAACGCGAACGCCGAGGCGATGTGCTCCTGCTCCCAGTCACTCATGCTGCGCCAGAACAGACCGGCCTGGCTGTAGTGGTCGGCGAAACTGGAACTGCGCCGACGGACCGCCGCGCCGTCGGCCCTCTCCTGGTAGTGCTCGAAGACGCCCTCGGGCAGCCGGCCACCCCCCAAGGTGAAGGGCAGCCCCCGCCGACCGAGTTGGGCTCGTAGCTGGTGCCCGGGTGGATCACCTGCTGCCCGTAGCCGTCGCGGTGGTTGGTGCGCACGTCGGCGAGCGGGCGATTGACGGGCAGCTGGGCGAAGTTGGGGCCGCCGAGCCGGATCAGCTGGGTGTCCAGGTAGGAGAAGTTGCGGCCCTGGAGCAGCGGGTCGTTGGTGAAGTCGATGCCGGGCACGATGTTTGCGGTGTGGAAGGCCACCTGCTCGGTCTCGGCGAAGAAGTTCCGCGGGTTGCGGTCGAGGACCATCCGCCCGACCGGCCGCACCGGCACCAGTTCTTCCGGGACCAGCTTGGTAGGGTCGAGCAGGTCGAACGGGAAGGCGAACTCGTCCTGCTCCGACACAAGTTGGACGCCGAGCTCATACTCGGGGAAGGCGCCGGCCGCGATCGTCTCCCACAGGTCACGGCGATGGAAGTCGGGGTCGCGCCCGGCGGTGAGCTGGGCCTCGCTCGGGGATGCGCTCGTGGTCGAAGTGGGTGAGCTTCTCGCGCAGGTGGAAGTCCTCCAGCAGGGTGGGTCCCCGGTCGCCGACGGCGAGCGAGTTGTCGGTGTCGTCGACGCGCACGCCCTGGTCGGTGGTGAGCGAGCCGTGCGGGTACGGCGCGCGGGCGGCGCCGAGAGCGGATTCCTTGCCGTCCCGCTCCGGTTCCTCGGGCTGCTCCTCGGGGGTCGGCTGTGCGCCCGGGCCGCAGGGCGGTCCGTGCGGGTTCTGCCAGAGCCGGATACACCATGCCCTGCGGGTTGCCGCCCTCGAAGGAGCCAAACGGTGACCAGCCGGTTGATCACGGCGGGCTGCCGCAGACCCTGAGGGTCGGCCGCCGCGCTGCGCGGCGGCCGAGCGCGGCGCTCTTCTGCCCCACCAACACCGGCGTTGGCCGCCCCGGCGGTCGTTCCGGAACCGGGACGTACCACGAGGGTGCCCAGAATCGGCACGACCAGTCCGCCCGACGACCGGCGTTTGACCCGGCACGGAGCGGGGACACGCGCGGGCGGGCGGGGAACCCGCTGAAGGGAGACCAGTGATGTCCCACGATGCCATCGTCCTGCTGCGGGAGGACCACAAGGAAGTCAAGCGCTTGTTCCGCGAGTACCGGGACATCGCCGAGGACGGCGACGACGGCGACCATGCACGCAAGGAAACGGTCCAGCGAATCGTCGAGGCGCTGACCGTCCACACCTATCTGGAGGACGAGCTCGTTTACCCCCGCATCCGCCAGGAGGTGCCCGGACTCGCCGAGGACATGGACCGCGCCAAGGAGGAACACCACGTGGCCGACCTCCTCTGCGAGGAACTGGCCAAGATGGATCCCGACGACGAGGGATACGACGCCAAGACCTCCGTCCTGATCGACGCCGTTGAACGGCACATCGAGCAGGAGGAGGGATCGTGGTTCCCGATGGTCCGCGCTGCCCTCGGCCGCAAGGAGCTCCAGGAGATCGGCGAGCGGATGCAGGCCGTACGCGAGACCGCGCCGCGCCGCCCGTCCGCCGGTGGCGTACTGCACCGCATCGCCGACGCCCTGGAGGGCTGACGACGGGCCACCGGGAAAGGAGGACACCGTGCACCACGACGAAGACCTGCTGGACCAGCTCACCGCCGACCACCACGCCGTGCTGATCCGCTTCAGCGAACTCAGCGGCATCCCCAGCGGGGACCCGCAGCGTAAGGAGTTGGTCGACCTAGTGACCGACAGGCTCGTACGCCACACCCGCGCCGAGGAACAGCACCTGTACCCGCTGGCCCGGGAGCGGCTGGCGGACGGGCCGGCCGTGGTGGCCCGCGAACTCGCCGACCACCACGCTGTGGAGGCGCTCCTGGAGGAACTCCGCCCGACCCCCGTCGACTCGCCGCGCTTCGACCGCCTGGTGGCCCGCCTGGCCGAGGAGGTCACCCGGCACGCCGGCGACGAGGAGGCGCGGCTCTTCCCGGCCGTTCGCGCCGTCGCCACCGGGGCCGAGCTGCGCGCCCTGGGCGCCCGAGCACGCGCGACCAAGGAGTCCGTCTCCGGACGGCCCCGCCACCAGCGTCCCGACGCCCGGCCGGCCGACCGCCTTCCCGAGCCCGAGCGCTCACTCGGCGAGCGGCTGCGGGCCTTCCTGACACCGGGGGAACCCGGTTGACCGGCCATCGGCTCACCGCCCCATGAGGGTCACCGACAGTGTGGCGGGACCCGTGTCCCCGGTGGCACCCGGGTCAGCGGTGGTGGCCACGATCCGGGCCGGGGAGCGGCTGTAGAGGTACGGGCGGACGGCTCCGTCCACCATTCGCCCGGCGAAGTTCCCTGTCAAGCGTTGCACGAATCCGGACGTGTGCTTCCGCACCCGGCGGACCAGCCGACAGGCCCGGGACGGTGGACCTTCCTCACCAACCACGCCCGCGTGCTGGTCCAGATCGCCCGGGACGCGGGAATCAGGGTGAGCGAGATCGCCGCGCGCTGCCTGCTCACCAAGCGCGCCGTCCAGCGGATCATCGTCGACCTCGAACAGGCCGGCTACCTGACCCACGAGCAGCAGGGCGGGAGCATCACTACCTCGTGATCGCGAGCAAGCAACTGCGGCACCCGGCCGACGCGGGCCCGACGCTGGCGGAACTGCTGGCCGTCCTGCTGCGCTGAAGCGGCCGCTGCCGTCCGGGTCAGCCCGGGAAAATGCTGGCGCCGACTGCGGCCTGCAGGCTCGCGCGCACCGTGAAGACCTGATCGGTTCCCGTGATCGCGAGAAGCCGCCTGATCTGCCGCCCGGGCCCGGCCAGAACCAACCAGACTCCTGCGGCCTCGGCGTTCTCACGGGCCCGGAGGAGCGCGTTCAGCCCAGGCGGAATCACAGAACGTGAGCGGCGCGACGTCGACCACCAACAGATCGGGCCCAGCGGCCACCGCCTCGGCCAGGGCTTCGTCGAGGGCGGGCCTCGTCTCGTGGTCCGCCTCGCCGGCGACCCGGCACACCGAGGCACGGACAGCCCGCTCGCTCGCGGTCACCCGTGTCGACGATCACGAAATTCCCCGCTTCGTGTGGTGTCGCGTCACGTAATGCGGCAGGTCGCCTCGCCGGCTGACGATGTCGGTCCGAGGTGAGACCGTTCATGCATGGCTGATATGGACGGCACAGGAGCGGAAACGGGCGTTGAGCACGCCGTCATCGCGCGCTATCGACTGGCGGAGGACGGCTACGGCGGGCAGAACCAACGGGCGGCTGTCCGCCATGCCCAAGCGCTCTTGACCGAGGCGATCGATCAAGCCGGCGTTGGCGAGTTCGACGGAAATGAGTTCGGGGGCGGCGAGGCCACGCTCTACGCATACGGCCCCGATGCCGATGCGCTCTTCACCGTCATGGCACCCGTCCTGCGTGACCTTCCGTTCCGCCCGGCGCATGTCATCCTGCGCTACGGATCAGCGTCCGATCCTTCGGCAACCCAACACCGCGTGGATCTCTGAGCCAGGCGAGAGTCTGGGGATTACGTGAACGCAGGCCTGGGGAATTACGTGATCGTCCACACACCCGCAATCGCGCGTCGGCCTGCCCAGGCGTGTCGTGCCGGTCCGGTTGGTCGGACATGAGCTCCGATCCCGTTCGTCGACGTCCGTCTACGATCATCTCCCCGGGAAGCTACGGACGCATCACCCGGGAAGCCGCGTACCCCGCCGGCTTCGGGCCGCGGGGTACGTCATCTATCGCGATGCGGCCTCCTGAAGCCCGGCCCGGGCGAAGTGCAGCAGGTCGGAGAGCGCGAGCGCGGACAGCCCAGAACTGACGAGCCGGGTCGCCTGCGGAGCGAGGACCTGTCCCGCCGTGAGGCCGGTGGAGATCCACAGGCCGGCACAGAACGGACAGGTGATCAGCTCGCCGATGGCACGTCGCACCCCCTCGCCCCGGACGTCCTCCGCGAGTTCGGCCGGACCTGCCTGGCCGCGGAAGCGGGCGAACGGCAGCCTGACCGGACTGGTCACGGAATCCTTCGCCACCAGCCGGGACAGCCGGTGCACAGCGCCGGCAGTGAGCATCACGTCCCACGGGCCGGGCGTCGGTAGCGGCCGTTCCGCCCGCCGGGCGAAGGCCGTGAGCACGCCGACGCAGCCCAGGTAGGCGCCCATGACAGTGAGGTAACCGCCGATCGGCTGTTCACCCTCCGGCTCGTACGCCGTGCGTTCGCGGCGGAGCGAGGAAGCAACGGCGTTGGCGGCGGACCTTCCGGAGCCGCTCACGGTCGGATCAGGGTACGCGTGGAGGCCGGTCACCATCGGTACCACCGGCGACCGCCAGCGGCTCCGCCGCCGGTGAGGACGAAACCGAGGACCCAGACGACGAGGACGGCCAGGGCGATCCACCACAGGATGTGGATCGCGAAGCCGGCGCCGCCCAGGATCAGTGCGAGCAGTAGGACGAGGACGAGGAGAAGCATGGGAGTCGACCTCTCACGGGTAGCGGGATGTTTCCGGACACCGCGCCTGCCCTATTCGGCCAGTCCTATGCCCCGATGCCCGTGCCGCGCGAGTCCAAGGCGGTGCCGTCATCGGCGGCTCGAAGAGGTGTAGCCCTGCGGCGGGCGGCCAACGGTCCCTCGTCACCACTCGATGCGTCTCGGCTCATCTGGGTGGTAGAGGTACTGGCGGCGCCCCGCACCGTCGGTGCCGACCGCCTGGATGTGGCCGCCCGGTTTCGGGCAGATCCACACCTGCGTCCATGCCGGCGGGATGGCGAGGGCCTTGAGCCTGGCCAGTACCTCGGGATCGCGCAAGGCCGCGCCGTGGGCGTCGCGGTACTCGAAGCCCCGGCCGCGGCGGACACGAGTCCAGCCGGGCCGGTGCGGATCACTGGTCGACAAGCGCGCCATAGCGCCTCCTGTTCTCGGCGCAGCGCCGGCTCCGGTTGCCACCGACCACAGCGCCGCAGAGCTTCGTGGGGCGGGTACCCGTTTCGGGCAGCGGCTCGCGGAACGTTGCCCGCAGGGTGGTGTCGGCGAACCGTGTGAAGGTGGTACTGAAGCCGATCTGACCTCCGCCCAGGCCGGGCAGTCCTGCGACTCCTGTGGGTGGTCGCCTTGCGCTGGGCGGGGACTCATTCCTGGGATCTTTCCTGTTGGCCGTCGTCGCTCTCAGCGTCAGGGGAGTTGGCGTCGTCCTCCTGCTGCCGGGCGCGCTCGATGAGTTCACTGTTCTTTTCGTCCACATCGTCCTTGAGATGCGACAGATCTTTGGACTTCCGGTGGGCTTGCTCGCGGTCGAAGGCGTTCGACGAACGCACCTTCCTTTGTCGACGGCAGGAGCGTCGGTGTGACCAGCACCGCCCCTGTCCGGCAGGGGCAGGTCGAGCGCACTGCGGGCCGTCATCCGCGTGAACGTGTGAGCGATGTATCGGCTGCGGTGCTCACCCGACCGGCCAGTCGCCACGGCTTCGGACGCCTACGGATCCGCTGCGACGACATCCCGCGAGACCTTCCTCAGACTGGCCTGCTGCGTGATCACCTACAGACGCATCCGAGCCTTGTGTCGGCTCCTCTTGCTCGGCGTTTGCCCGTGCCGAAAGCGGCTACACGCCCGGATGCGGGGCAGTCCGACTCCGTTCCGCCCTCATCTCCTGCGCCACCTCGACCCGGCGCGCTCCGCACACCAGCACGCCTACCACTACCACGGCCGCCTGACCACCGTCGTCGACCTGGTCGCCGCGCTCGTTCGCCGCGGCGTCCCGACCGGAAGGCCACCCTGCGATGGACCCTGCCGAAGCGCTCCGGCGCATCGCCTTCCTTCTGGAGTGGAACGCCTCCGAGCGGAACGGCCCAGAGCAGAAGGGTACTTCGTACCGGGTCCGCGCGTTCCACGCGGCCGCCGAGGCCGTCTACAGCCTGGCACCCGGGCCGGTGGAAGCAGCAAGAGCCCAGCTGCTCCCCGGCATCGGCCCCGTCACCGCCGAGGTGATCGCCGAGGCCTCCGCCGGCCGGACACCCGCCTACCTCGCCCGCCTGGAGGCAGCGGCCGGGCCTGCCGCACAGGCCGCTTGGCAGCTGGCATCAGCGGCGCAGGGCGACTGCCACCTGCACTCGGACTGGTCGGACGGCGGCCACCCGATCGAGGAGATGGCCGACGCGGCCCGCGCCCTCGGACACAGCTGGGCCGTGCTCACTGACCACTCCCCCCGTCTCACGATCGCCCACGGGCTGAGCCCTGAACGCCTCCGGTACCAGCTCGATGCTGTCGCCGCCTACAACGGCCCCGGCCGCAGCAACGGCTTCCGGCTCCTCAGCGGGATCGAGTGCGACATCCTGGATGACGGCGCCCTCGACCAGGAACCCGACCTGCTCCGGCAGCTCGACGTCGTGGTCGCCTCGGTGCACTCCAAGCTCCGCTCCGAACCGGAGCCGATGACCGCCCGGATGCTGGCGGCGGTCCGCAATCCCCGAACGAACGTCCTGGGGCACTGCACGGGCCGGATCGTCACCGGGCGCGGCAGACCGCGATCCCGCTTCGACGCCGACGCCGTCTTCGCTGCCTGCGCCGAGACCGGGACCGCCGTGGAGATCAACTGCCGCCCTGAGCGCCGCGATCCGCCCGACGACCTGCTGCACCTGGCTGCCGAGGCGGGTTGCTTGTTCGCCATCGACACCGACGCCCATGCGCCCAGCCAACTGCACTGGTACACCACCGGATACGCCCGCGCCGCACGCCTGGGCCTCCCCCCGGAGCGCCTGGTCACCACCTGGCCGTGCGAACGTCTCCTCTCGTGGACGGTCCGGGAACAGCCACCCGGGTGAGTGGACGTTCGACCGGCCCCGCACGACGGTCACCCATCTCGGGGACGGGCAACGCGTTTGCCAGCTCTGGCCGGTGTCCCGCCCAGGAGCAGCGGATAGCGAGGCGTGAACGCCGCCCGGATTCGACGCCGAGCACCCGTTCGCCGCAGCGCTGCACCGCTTCTCGAAGAGCTGGCTCCGCCTGCGGAGGGTGGCTTCGACCGCGGGGGTTCAGGGGCCACGGCCTTCTGGGCCAGACGCACCCGCCGGCCGAGATCTCGGCGTACGCCGTTGGAGTGCTCTGCCACTGCCCGACGGCAGAGCCGCAGCGCTCGGCCACCCCGCGCACCGCGGGTCGCACTAGGTTGCCTCGCGTGGAGCCAACCGAGTCACCCGAGGTCACGAGCAAGCCACCGGCAGCAGAGCGTGCCGCCACCGCCCTGGACGGGCGCCTACCGGTCATGGAGGCGGGCCGGGAGTTCCTGCGCAAGGTCTTCCCGGACCACTGGTCCTTCCTGCTGGGCGAACTCGCGCTGTACAGCTTCGTCATCCTGCTGCTGACGGGCGTCTACCTGACGCTCTTCTTCCAGCCGAGCATGAGCGAGTCCGTGTACGACGGCTCCTACCTGCCGCTACGCGGCGTACGATTGTCCGAGGCCTACACGTCGACGCTGCGCATCAGCTTCGACGTGCGCGGCGGCCTGCTGATCCGGCAGATCCACCACTGGTCGGCGCTGCTGTTCACCTCGGCGATCGGTGTCCACCTGCTGCGGGTGTTCTTCACCGGCGCCTTCCGCCGCCCGCGCGAGCTGAACTGGGTCATCGGCGTGACGCTGTTCACCCTCGCCCTGCTCGAAGGGTTCTCCGGCTACTCGCTGCCCGACGACACCCTCTCCGGCACCGGGCTGCGGATCGCCGAGGGCGTCCTGCTGTCGTTGCCCCTGGTCGGCACCTACCTCACGTTCTTCGCGTTCGGTGGCGAGTTCCCCGGGCAGGCGGTCATCCCCCGGCTGTTCACCGTGCACATCCTCCTCGTGCCCGGTCTGCTGCTGGCACTCATCGGGGCGCACCTGACCCTCGTCGTCGTGCTGAAGCACACGCACTGGGCCGGGCCCGGGCGCACCAACCGGAACGTGGTCGGCATGCCCTTCTTCCCGCAGTTCCTCACCCGGACCACGGGCCTGATGTTCGCGGTCGGCGGCGTCATGACGCTGTCGGCCTTCCTCGCGGAGATCAATCCGATCTGGCGCTACGGCGCCTACCGGCCGGACGTCGCCGGGTCCGGTGCCCAGCCCGACTGGTACATCGGCTTCATCGAGGGCGCGCTGCGGATGATGCCCGCGGTGGAGACGCGCGTGTTCGGCCACACGGTGTCCTGGAGTGTCCTGCTCCCCGCCGTGGTCCTGCCCGGCCTGATGTTCGCCCTGCTGTACGCGTACCCCTTCGCCGAGCGGTGGCTCGACCCCCACCCGGGCGAGCACCACCTGTGCGACCGGCCGCGCAACAAGCCCACCCGCACCGGGTTGGGGGTCGCCGGGATCACGTTCTATGCGGTGCTGCTCGTCGCCGGCGGCAACGACGTGATCGCGTTCGAGTTCGGCGTGTCCGTCAACGCGCTCACCAACGTGCTGCGCGGCTCCCTGATCGTCCTGCCCGTCCTGGCGTTCATGCTCACCCGGCGGCTGTGTCTGGCCCTCCAGGCCAGAGACCTCTCCCGGCTCCTGAACGGCGACGAGAGCGGCCGGATCGACCAGTCCATCGACGGCGGTTTCGAGGGCCACCACCGGCGCGTACGACCCGCCGAGCGCCAGGTCATCCTGGTGCGCGACGCGCCGGTCCCGCCGCCGGCCCCGGAAGGGGCACCGCGACGGGAGCGGGCGCGGGCCGCCGCGAGCTCCTGGTTCTACCGCGACCGGGTCGAACTGCCCGCCTCCGAGCGGGAATCGGAGCGGGTCGCCGCCATCCTCACCGCCCCGGAACACCCCCGCACCCCGGCCGAACGGGCGCCCCGGGCGGCCGCGGCCGGCCCCCTGCGCCGACTGCTGCGCCGGATCACGCTCCGTCGCGGTACTGGAAGATGAACCCGAACACGGCCACCGCGAGCAGCACGGCGCCGACGACGACCAGCCACAGGGCGAACACCACGCCCAGTGCGAAGACCGTCACGGCCACGGCCGCGAGCACCGGGTAGCCGCTGCGGGGCGGGAAGAACCCGATCGGGCCCGCGGTCTCCGCGATCTCGGCGTCCTTGCGGTCCTGCGGCCGGCCGTGGCCCCGCCGCTGGTGCTGGATGAACCAGAAGAGGGCGATCAGGGCCGACATCAGGAACCCGACCGTCAGGATCGCCTTGCCGGCTGGTTCCCGCGCCCAGAGTCCGTAGACGAGCCCGGTCACGGCGAAGAACGCCGCCATGATGGAGAACAGCCATCCTTCGGCCTTCATCGCGTGTTCCCCCTCTTCTCGGAGACCCCGGACGACCGGCTCTCGCACTCCTCCGTCGGGACCTCCGGATGGTGCAGGTCGAAGGCCGGGGATTCGGAGCGGATGCGCGGCAGCACGTGGAAGTTGTGCGCGGGCGGCGGACAGGACGTCGCCCACTCCAGCGACCGGCCCCAGCCCCACGGATCGTCCCGGTCGACCATGCGACCGTGCCGGGTGGTGATCCAGACGTTGTAGAAGAACGGCAGGTTGGAGATCCCGAGCATGAACGCGCCGCACGAGGCGAGCACGTTGAGGGCCGTGAAGCCGTCCACGTCCAGGTACGTCGCGTAGCGGCGCGGCATGCCCTGGGCACCCAGCCAGTGCATGACGAGGAAGGTGGTCTGGAACCCTACGAACAGGATCCAGAAGTGCACCTTCCCGATCCGCTCGTCGAGCATCTTCCCGGTCAGCTTCGGCCACCAGAAGTAGAAGCCGCCGAAGGTCGCGAACACGACGGTGCCGAACAGGACGTAGTGGAGGTGCGCCACGACGAAGTAGCTGTCGGTGACGTGGAAGTCGATCGGCGGCGCGGCCAGCAGCACCCCGCTGAGCCCTCCGAACAGGAACGTCACCAGGAACCCGATCGACCAGAGCATCGGCGTCTCGAAGGACAGCGAGCCTTGCCACATCGTGCCGACCCAGTTGAAGAACTTCACCCCGGTGGGCACCGCGATGAGGAACGACATCATGGAGAAGAACGGGAGCAGCACCTGACCGGTGGCGAACATGTGGTGCGCCCACACGGACATCGACAGCGAGGTGATGGCGATCGTCGCGCCGATCATCCCGTAGTAGCCGAACACCGGTTTCCGGCTGAAGACCGGGATGATCTCGGTGACGATGCCGAAGAACGGCACCGCGACGATGTAGACCTCCGGGTGCCCGAAGAACCAGAAGAGGTGCTGCCACAGGAGCGCACCGCCGTTGGCCGCATCGAAGACGTGCGCGCCGAACTTCCGGTCGGCCTCCAGGAGCAGAAGGGCCGCGGTCAGCACCGGGAAGGCCAGCAGCACCATGATCGACGTGAACAGCACGTTCCAGGTGAAGACGGGCATCCGGAACAGCGTCATGCCGGGGGCCCGCAGGCAGGTGATCGTGGTGATGAAGTTGACCGAGCCGAGGATCGTGCCGAGGCCCGCAACGACCAGCCCCAGCGCCCACAGGTCGCCGCCCGTGCCGGGCGAGAACACCGGACCGTTCAGCGGCGCGTACGCGAACCAGCCGAACGCCGGCGCCCCCGTCGAGGTGAGGAAGCCGCTCAGGACCAGCAGCCCGCCCAGCAGGAAGGCCCAGTAGGTGAAGGCGTTCAGCCGGGGGAACGCGACGTCGGGCGCCCCGATCTGCAGCGGCATGATCGCGTTGGCGAAGCCGGCGAACGTGGGAGTCGCGAACAGCAGCAGCATGATCGTGCCGTGCATGGTGAACATCTGGTTGTAGCGCTCATGCGACAGGAACCCCGTGTCCGGCCCCATCAACTGGACGCGCATCAGCAGCGCCATCACCCCGCCGACCAGGAAGAACCCGAAGGCCGTCACCAGGTAGAGGTTCCCGATGACCTTGTGGTCCGTGGTGAACAGCCACCGCAGCACGGTGCTGCCCTGGTGGAGCCGGGTCCGGACGCGGGGCGGCGCGGTGGCCGGAGCAGTCATGGAACCTCCGCAGCGGAACGGGCGGCATCCGCGAAGACGGGCGGGCTTTCGCACGCCACCGGCGACCCTAGCGGCGCCCGACGGCCCGCCCGGCCCGCCACGCTGCACGCCCTCCGACCAGCCCATTCACCGGGGGCGCGACCGGGCCCCCTCAGCTGCTGAGGACTCGGTCGAGGTGCAGCGCTGCTCGCTGCGGGTACGCGAGGCCCCCCGCCGACCCCGCCCCGGACCGTGTGGGGGATTCCGCCCGGCGCCGACGCGATCGCCGCCGTCCGGGACTACCTCACCGGGCACGTATCGCCGGAGCAGTGACGCTCGCCCTGACTGGAGAGAGCCCGTAGGCCGTTTGGCGGCGAGCCCCGCGGTAACCCGCAGGAGTATGGCCTACCTAGGAGAACCCGTACCCACCGTCCCGCAGCTCCGTCCGAGCACCGGCTGCCCGGACCTCACCGGCTCGTGGCTGTTCACCCGCCCCGGCCGCATCTCGGCTGACGAGCCGACGGGCGCCGTGCTGTTCGGCCGCGACGGCACGCTCCTCCAGGACGTCTCCTGCAACGGCGACCCCGCCCTCGTCCTTCCGATGGCGGGCGTCCGAACCGCGCTCACGGCCCTGCGCGGAGCCGGTCTCGCCATCGGCGTGCTGAGCAACCAGCCGGGCGTCGCGCGCGGGCTGATTGCGCGTCACCAGGTCGAGGCCGTCCAGGCGCGCGCCGAATTCCTGCTGGGCCCGTTCGACGTGTGGGCGGTCTGCCCGCACGGCCCGAAGGACGGCTGCCCATGCCGCATGCCCGCTCCCGGCCTGGTGGCCGCCACGTGCCAGGCCCTCAGCCTTCCGCCCGCCCGGGTCACCGTGATCGCCTCTGGCGGCGCCGTCGTCGCCGCCGCCCTGGCCGCCGGGGCGCACGCGATCCGCGTGCCCGAGGCGCCGTCCCGGGCGCGCGTGCCGTGCCCGCCCTGCCTGCTGACCACCTGCCGGGCCGCGGCCGGCCCGACCGAGGCCGCCGATCTCGTGCTGCGGCACTGACCTCTGAAATCCCCACCCACCGCGCCCACCACCAGGGCGGAGAACGCTATGAGCATCAATCCCCGCTCTCCCGAGCACCCGCCCGCCCACAGCCCCGGGATCCAAGGCCCGCATCCCCGGCCCGCCGGAGCGGCGGCTCGGGGACAGCGTGGAGGCCGCCCTGGAAGCGGACCGTGCACCCGCCCCGGACAGCCGGACCGCCCGGAGCGGCCGGAGCGGCCGGAGCCCCCGGCGGCCGGACACCGCCGCGGCGTGAGGACGGAACCGTAACAAAGCACCGGCTGGTGGAACCAACCGGACCGACGCGGTCAGGATCGGCCCCTACGGGGTCGCATCTACCCGGGCCGCCGCATACCTAACGGTCCGCTACGGAGGGCTTGTCCACGTCGCCGTGCAGCCGGTAGACCGCGAACGCCCGGCCGATGACCGGCTGCGCCACGTTCCGCACGCGCACGCCGCAGGCCGTGAAGCCGCGCTCGGTGCCCAGGTGCGCGTGGCCGTGGACGGCGAGGTCGGCCCCCGCCGCGTCGATCGCCTCGGCGAGCAGGTAGCTGCCCAGGAAGGGGTAGATCTCCGGCGG